>JAIRPZ010000029.1 GCA_031256755.1 Planctomycetaceae bacterium | reverse complement strand
GGACACGGAAACCAAAAGCGCGGCGGTTGCCGATAAAAAATGGGCAGTGCTGAAACTAAAAGAGATGGGACTCGGCGGCGGATCAACGATAAAGGACGATGAAACGGGGACTCCTTACGTGAGTCCGCATTGGACGCGTACGCTCAACGTTCCGAACTCTCCGTATCCCTATCTTTATTCTGCCGCGAGCAGCGATACGTTAACGATTATCAAAGCGGTTTGGGAAATTGCCGAAGCGGGCGACATCGACCCGATCACAGCAGAGACTGCCATATCGGTGACCGCCGCATGTAAAGACAAAAACGGTACCGCGATAACCTTCGACACCGCAAGCGGTTCGGTAGAAGGGAACTTGCTCCGCTTCACGGCTTCCGTTGCAGCGGCATCCCCTTTTTCATCACTCACCCGTTACCTCAATCCGCTGGACTTAACACTGCAAATGCGTTTCACCGCCGGCAATCAGGATGCCCGTTACGAAGATGCCGGTTCAACAATGAATCCGGTTTACGTCTGTCTGGGCGGTATATTTGAGCAGTTAGAGCCGTTTCTCTATCGTGTTGTTGTTCATACGGCCTGTGCCGACGACTTAAAGACCGCTAGTGAAGATGCGTTTCTTGCCGCGTGGGGAATTGTTTCCTCGAAACAGGTAGCGGGGTGGAATACGGCAACAAGCAGTTTTAGCAGACCTCTCTACTATTACAAGTGGGATGTTGCCCGTGTCGATACACCTTTGACATCGTTTGCAGAATTCATGAAAAAAGGGAATGGACGCTGCGGTTTGTGGGCGGACTTTTTATGGTCTGTTGCAGCACTAAACGGAAAAATTCTGGAGGGGACTTCTGCAACTTCAAACCTCAATTTTCGCAATACATCAGAACCTGCTTTTCTCGTAAAGGACTGGATTTTTGACAATCCGCCGAGACAACCTGATGAGTGGCATATTCAACTGGCATCACAATCTGGTTTTGATATGTATCCGCCGCCGAATAACAATTATCAATACGATGAAGCAAGAAGTTTAGGGACGCTTCCCGGACAAAACAGCGGTAATCGTTCTCCGTCTGAGAAAATTTTCGGCGATCATGCCTTTGCAAAATCGGTCGACGGCAACACCGCAGGAATGTATTTTGATCCATCATATGGTTCAATTTATCAAAATGCGGTACAATTTCAAAATGCTGCCATCGATGCGTTTTGTCCTTTTCCTGCCAATAACAGCACAACGGCAGTCAAACAAATGGCGCAACACATACAGTTCGGAACCTATTCTTTTCCGTCAGTTCCGAATCATTCATCGGAAAAGACAGAAAACATACTTCCGTCGCGCTTATATCCGACTATCGGTATGAGTCTCGGCGGTCTGCCGTTAAAGCCGGAAATTATATTACCCCGTCAACAATCTGCTTTAACAAAAAAGTATCCGCTCAACAAGCAGATCGTCAGAGGGGGTCAGTGGCTGCCCTTCAGGAATGTCAATGTTTTCAATGTTGCGGAGGGGAATGTTCACGAATGCGACTCTTACAAAGTTTCGTACAAAATAACAGAAGCAGCAAGTCCTGAGAAAACGCTGACTTCTGATTGGATTCTTGTGCATAACAAAACAACCGATGCTTTGTACGTCGGCAAACTCTGGAAGGCAGAGGCACCGGAAACACCGAATTCAGCCCGTTTCATCGAAAATAAAGGTGAAATATACAAAATTTTCCTTGAAGCCGGAGAACTGCATGCCCGGCATGCCGGTATCCATTTATCGAAGAGCAAGGTGCTTTTTGCAGACCTGCAAGCGGGAAAAACAAAATTCGTCCTGAATGATGCCACAGCAGAATCAATTGACAAAATTCTCCTGCCGAAGATACAAGCGGAAAGCGTGAATGTTTTCGCCGCAAAAGATGTTGATAACATCGTCTATTTGCGGGAACTTTTCTCTATCAACTTTTCCATGCGATATGCCGAAAAATTCGGATTAGGCGAAATCAGCAGCGACGTTAAGGATTGCCTTGACATTAACGGTAAAAGCATGGGACGCGGACATCTTCGACTGGATATTATCAACTTAGCAGACAAACAGGTTTGCGGACGTGCATGGTTTGACCTAACAGAAAAACCGAGAGAAATGAACATTTATGACGGCAAAGAAATTGTCCGTCAAAAGGTTCCTTTTTATCTCAATCCGATCCACCGGAGTCCATTAAAGTAAATTCAACATTTTGACGGCAAGGAGCACCCTTCAATATGTCCGGTTCTACCTGAATCCGGTCATAACCGAAAACCTCACTACGCCCAAAGCGTACAAATGACCGGGAACTGCTGCGCGGGCGGAGTTTTTGAAGCCGCCCGCCCGAATATGCCTCCGCCAATAAGACCGCAAAATACTTCTACCCTCGCAACGGCGGCCATTCTTAACTATGCCAGAGCCATTAACTATCTCATGCGGGAATTAAAAAAACAAACCGGAACATAAACGCACGACGTTTCTGTTTATCATTCTTACAACAAATTTGTCTTTGCTTTGCGACAAATTTGTCCTCTTTTGGATTAAAGAAATCTGTAAAATCGCAAAATTCCGGTATTTTTCAGATTTTTACTTTATTTTTTGTTTGGCACAAAACGTGCTATTTACAATTTAGGTGATTGTGTGTTCCTTTGAACACACAACTTTTACAGCCGAATACAACTTTTTACAGGAGGTCTCACGAAATGTTATGTCATTCCCTCACTCTGCCGTTTTTCGCGTTGACTGACGGCGAAGCAATTTCCGCAGCCGTCGGCGGCGCAGCAGAAGCCGTTGCCGAAACAGCAGCAAAATTTTCATCCGTCGATACCCTTTGGGTACTCTTCGGAGCCGCCTTGGTGTTTTTTATGCACCCCGGTTTCACAATGGTCGAAGCCGGTTTTACCCGCGCCAAAAATACCGGCAACATCGCCATGAAAAACGTGCTGACTTTCGCACTCGGCTCGCTGTTTTTCTGGTTCATCGGGTTCGGTCTGATGTTCGGCGGGCAAACCGACGACCTGCACCAATACTTCGGTATCATCGACTTGTTCAGCAAAGCCGGTATTGCCCCCGGCGGTTATGCGGAAAGTACCTATCCCGGCATCGCCTTTTTAATTTTTCAAACCGTTTTCTGCGCCACCGGCGCAACGATTGTTTCCGGTGCAATGGCGGAACGGACAAAATTCAGCACTTACTGCATCTACTGCGTTCTTATCAGCGCGGTGATTTATCCGGTCAGCGGACACTGGGCTTGGGGTGGCGGCTGGCTTGCCCAACGTGAGGCAGCATTTCATGACTTCGCCGGTTCCACACTCGTTCACATGGTGGGAGGTGTCGCCGCTCTTGTCGGTGCGGCGTTGCTCGGTCCCCGTATCGGAAAATATACCAAAGACGGCAAGCCCCGCGCTATTCTCGGCAGCAACGTGGCCCTCGGCTGTCTCGGCGTGCTGATTCTCTGGTTCGGCTGGTTCGGATTCAACGGGGCTTCCACCGTCTGCGCCACCGGCGATGACAACCTGACGCTGATGGGACACATTTTTGTTACAACAAATCTTGCGGCTTCCGCCGGTGCGGTGGTGACGATGCTTATCACGTGGTTTCGTTACGGCAAGCCGGACGTGTCGATGACATTAAACGGTGCGCTGGCAGGTCTTGTCGGCATCACCGCCGGCTGCGATGCGGTTTCTCCGGCAGGTGCTGCCGTTATCGGAACCGTTTCCGCTTTCTTCCTTGTCTTTGCCATTGAATTTATCGACAAGGTTCTCAAAGTGGATGACCCGGTCGGTGCGATTTCGGTTCACGGTGTCTGCGGCGCGGTCGGCACCATTATGGTCGGTTTGCTTGCCAAAGAGGGAGGATTGTTCTACGGCGGCGGAACCGCACTGCTCATCACACAGATTATCGGTGTTGTTGCGGTCGCCGTGTGGGTGGCGGTTTCGATGGGAATCATTTTCGGAATCCTGAAAGCAACGATTGGTTTGCGTGTTCCGGCAGCGGAAGAAATCGAAGGTCTCGACATTACTGAACATGGTTTGGCAAGTGCTTATGCGGATTTCAACATTATGGACCAACTGCATGGTATTTCGGCGCACGAAGAAGGAAAAGTGCCGGTTGCTCAAGCCGTTACGGTGCAGCGTGCCGCTTCGAAATCGTCTGCACCGAAGTCCGCTGACGGCAGCAGTCCGAAATTTTCGAAGGTGGAAATCGTCTGCCGGCAGAACAAGTTTGACGATTTGAAAGCCGCTTTGAACTCGATTGACATTACCGGAATGACCGTAACGCAAGTGATGGGTTGCGGCATGCAGAAGGGAAGCAGCGAGTATTATCGTGGAGTTCAGGTGGACATTCAGTTATTGCCGAAGGTGCGTGTCGAGGTGGTTGTGAGCAAAGTGCCGGTGGACTTGGTGGTCGAAACGGCGAAACGGGTGCTGTACACAGGCAACATCGGCGACGGCAAAATCTTCGTGTACGATGTGGAAAACGTTGTGAAAGTCCGCACCGGAGCGGAAGGATACGCGGCACTGCAAGACGAGTGACGGTTAATGAGCAGGCGGGCATTTGTCCGCCGTTTTCATTCGGGCGGGAGGTGCAGGTGTTTTCACTGAAACTTTCCGCTAGGCTGCCGGGACGTGAGGGAGTCCCGGCTTTTTGCGTTTTCGGACGACCGGTCTATCTTGCGGCTTTTTTGCCTGCCGCCATACAACTGCCGCTGTAAAACTCCGCCATTTACTGCTGTTTTGTATCAGTCATTTCCCCTTCTTCCTGCGGTAAAAAACAGCCGATTCCCTGTCTTGTACAAATTTCAACTTGTGATACAATAGTGGACAAGATTCGGCGGATTCAGAAAAGAGGAATTGCCGGAACGCCCGCGAAACCGCCGTAATCGGAAAGCACAAACCTCCGGTCGGCAGCCGTGGTTGAGATATATCACGTCCATAAACAAGCCAATTCTATGAAACAAGAAATGCTAGTGAACTGCCGGCAACCCGAAGAGTGCCGGATTGCCCTCGTTGAAGACGGCGTATTAGAAGAACTTTATGTCGAGCGCACCGCTCAAAACAATTACGTCAACAACATCTACAAAGGTGTCATCGTCAATATCGAACCGAGTATTCAAGCCGCTTTCGTTGATTTCGGTGTCGGACGCAACGGCTTTCTCCACATCAGCGATGTCGAACCCTGCTACTTCAAACAGGTTCCTGATTGGCCCGAAAGAGAGCGGGAAGAGCAAGCCCGTTGGGAAGCACGTTTCGGTCACCAAACTGACCGGAACGGACGCGATGCCTCTTTCGAGGATGCTCCCAGAAATCGCCCCCGGTTCAAACCGCCGATCCAAGAGGTCTTTCACCGGGGCGACGAAGTTCTCGTTCAAGTCATTAAAGAAGCCATCGGCACAAAAGGTCCGACGCTTTCCACTTATATCAGTGTGCCGGGACGGTATCTCGTCTTGATGCCCTCGCTTGGACGTGTCGGCGTTTCCCGAAAAATCGAAGACGAAGCCGTCCGCCGTAATCTCCGCCGGATGCTGCTTGAACTCAATCCGCCGGAAGGTCTCGGTTTCATTGTCCGCACGGCTGGTGCAGACCGCACCCAGAAAGAACTTTCCCGCGATCTCGCTTATCTGATGCGGCTTTGGAAAGTGATTGTCAAACGGATCAAAAAGATGCCCGCCCCGATTGATATTTACGAAGAGAGCGACATCATTATCCGCACTATTCGGGATGTGTTCAGCAACGATATTGATAACATCGTGATTGACGAACCGGCTGCATACGAGCGGGCGAAAGAGTTTTTGCAATTTGTAATGCCCCGCCATGTCAACCGGCTGCAACTTTACAACGGGAAGGAACCGGTTTTTCACAAATTCGGTCTCGACAAGGAAATTGCCCGAATCAATCACCGCCGGGTACCGCTTCGGGGCGGCGGTTCGCTTATGATCGACCAGACCGAAGCGTTGGTCGCCATTGACGTGAACAGCGGCAGTTTCCGAACTGATGAGGATGCGGAAGAAACGGCGTATCAAATGAATTTGATTGCGGCGCAAGAAATTGCCCGGCAACTCCGGCTTCGGGATTTGGGCGGCGTAATTGTGAATGATTTTATCGATATGAAACGGGAAGCCCATCGCCGGGGAGTGGAACGGACGCTTCGGGATGCCATTCGGCGGGATCGGGCAAAAACGAAAATTTTGCGGACGAGTCCTTTCGGATTGATCGAAATGACCCGGCAGCGGATTCGTCCGTCATTGAAGCGGAGTGTATTTCAGGAATGTCCGTGCTGTCACGGCGGCGGTGTTGTGAAAACGCCGGAAAGCATGTCCTTGGAGATATTCCGGGCATTGGAATTGGCGGCGCAAAATCCGGCTATCGCAAAAGTCCGGGTGATTGTGGCGGACGACGTGGCAGAATACCTGAACAACAAGAAGCGGTCGGAAATTGCGGCAGTAGAGCGGGAAGGCGGTGTGGAGATTGTCATCCGTCCTTTGCCGGACGCTTGGCCCGAACACTTGGAAATCGAATGTTTCGACTCCGCAAACAAACCGGTTGTTTTTACGATGACTTAATTCGGAGGTTTTCATTTGTCCAGCCGTTAAAACCCGATTTTTCGGACTTTCCCTTTTCTTTTTGTTTCGGACAATCCGAAATGGCAGGAAAGGGGTTATAATATCCACGAATGTTTGCCCTTTCCTTACGCGGATTGACGGAGTTTTTTATGTTTAGTTTCTGTGATTTTTTTCGCTTGACACGATTTTACACCGTTCCGGTATTCTGCCTGCTGATGGTCCTATTTTTGCTGTCCGGCTGCGGAAAAACAAAACCTAAACCGGAAAGAGTGGAGATTCAGCCGCTGACGGAGACCGCCGACGTTATTCGTTCCGAACCGGCAGAGCCGCAAGACATTCCGATACCGGAAATGAAATCCGATCCATTGGTATCGGAAAACGGGACGAACACATTATTTACCCCTTTTACACCGACAGAAACAGAGCCGCAAGAGCCGATTACCCCCGTTGTCATTCCTGAACCGGCGGAAGAAACCGCGGTATCGGTTCCTGTCGAACCGGTGCCGCCGCCCGCTCCGCCGGAGAAAGAAAATCCGGCGGAACCTGTCAAACAGGCACCGCCGGTTAATAATACATCGCCGGTCGATACGGGGAATCCGGTCAATCAGGTATCGCCGGTTTCATGACTATGTGATTTTTCTCTGCTGTTCGGCTCTGCTTCCCTGCACACTTCACTGTCAATTTTCGGAGTTTTTTATGTTCAGTATCCGTTGTTCCTTTCGTTTGATATTGCTGTTTTGTCTGTTGATGATCGCACTGTTGCGGCTCTGCCCGGTAACTCTGGCTCAGACAGTTCCTGTTTCTGCTGTTCCTGCGGCATCGCCTGATTCCGTTGCCAATCCTTCGGACGATCAAAATCTTCCGCTCGTGAGTCCTGAACCGCAACCAACGGAGGATCCGTTTCTGACTCCGCCGGCTGCGGAACCGAAAAAGCCGGAGAAAACGGAACCGGAAGGAGTAAAAGCGGAACCCAAAAAAACTGAAACTGCCATACCGGAACTGAAAAAACCGGAGAAAACGGAACCGGAAGGAGTAAAAGCGGAATCCAAAAAAACTGAAACTGCCATACCGGAACTGAAAAAGCCGGAGAAAACGGAACCGGAAGGAGTAAAAGCGGAACCCAAAAAAACTGAAACCGCCGT
Source organism: Planctomycetaceae bacterium (assembly GCA_031256755.1). Classification (GTDB taxonomy): domain Bacteria; phylum Planctomycetota; class Planctomycetia; order Pirellulales; family Thermoguttaceae; genus WRKP01. The sequence goes on along the minus strand of JAIRPZ010000029.1, from coordinate 85 downwards.
ACCGGAACCGAAAAAGCCGGAGAAAACGGAACCGGAAGGAGTAAAATCGGAACCCAAAAAAACTGAAACCGCCGTACCGGACCCG
>JAIRPZ010000234.1 GCA_031256755.1 Planctomycetaceae bacterium | reverse complement strand
TCCCGGCTGTTTCCTCGGGAAAACTTACTTGACCGCAGATTTTTCTGCAAAACTTTAACCCACAGGAGATTTTTTATGAAAAAGAACCGTTTGTCCGGAGCGTTTACGCTCGTTGAATTGCTTGTCGTGATCGCCATCATCGGGATGCTGATCTCGCTGCTCTTGCCTGCCATTCAAGCCGCACGCGAAGCGGCTCGCAAAATGCAGTGCAGCAATAATCTGCATCAGCAGGGTATCGCCTTTCACACCTATCACGATGCCAAAGGCGGACTGCCCTACGGCTGGGATGAATGGGGATTATGCTGGAGCGGTTTAATCCTTCCTTTCATCGAACAGCAGGGACTTTGGTCAACGATCAACCATGGCGAAAATGACCCCTGTAATTGGAATAATGATGCGTCCGCTGCGAACAGAGCCGCATGCGGAACACTGATACCGGTTTATCTCTGTGCCGATTTCCCGCATCAGCGGCAAGTTACCAACGAAAGTATTCCTAATCGGGTACAGGCAAGTTATCTCGGCAGCAGCGGCTGGTGGTCAATGCTTGAACGCCCATCCCACCTTGAGGCAATGGGAATCACATATGAGAAAGGAAAATTGATCACTCATTCCCACATTCGGCAGAACGGAATGTTGTTTATGATTCCGCAAGCCCTCTACAACACAACGCCGCCGGGTTCCGGTCCTGAATTTGACGAACCGCTCTGGATAAAACAAGGATTAGTCGGTTTGTCCTTTGACAACGTCCCCAAAGGGCTTTCCAACACCATTATTGTCGGAGAAGTGGCGGGCGATGTGAATTTCGGCAACAACGGAAACGCCAATGACCATTGGTATATCGGTTCGCCGGCAATTGATAGCAATCATGATCCGATTGGTTACAATGCTGCTGCACGGACACGCTATAAAGAAAGTCCTGATGATTTTGCCACAACCAGCGGCGGTGAGTTTTCCGAAGCAGTCGGTTCAGGCTACACCATCGTCAATAACCGGTGGAAAAATCCAGCAGAAGATATGCGTATCAATCAGTTGGCTTTCGGCAGTTATCACCCCGGTGTGTGTCCGTTCCTGCGGGTGGACGGTTCGGTTTTCACGATGGACGAGAATGTCGACCTCGGCGTTTATCGGGAACAGTTCGACCGGGGAGAATACTAACTCGGATCCTTGAAAACGGCCGATGAATGAGCGGCGGGACATGCGCCCGCCGGTGCCGGCCGCACGGGCGGTATTTCGGACAGGATTGACAGGATAAAACATGATTTTTGTTACGAAAATAACGCCCGTCCGGCAAGGACTCCTGTAAAATCATGGAAATCCTGCCTGAAAAATAACAGGCGTATGCCTGCCGCATCTCTTACGGAGACGGCAGGATAAGTTGAAACCCCGGAGATTGAAACCTTAACAATGAAAGAAAGAGAAAGAACCATGAGAAAAATATTGAGAGACGTGATGTGTCTTTTGCCGCTTTTGGCGGTATGTCCGGTGACCGGCTGCGGTTCAAGCAGCATTGCCGGCGTGGAAAAACAGTACAGACAAATGGGACTTGCCGAAGTAACCGGCACAGTCACATTGGACGGGCAGCCGCTGGCCAACGCCCAAATCCAGTTTTCGGCAAACAAAATGCCGGACAGTTCCTTTGCTTACGGCGTGACAGACAGCAGCGGTCAATACCGTATGCGGCTGGACACGTATCACACCGGCGTTCTCCCCGGCTACAAAGTTGTCCGCATCTGGACAACGCTGCGGGGACCCGGTATTAACGAACTCCTTAAGCAAACCGGCGGGCTTACGCCTGCCGGCAAGGAGATTGTCCCGACCCGGTACAATCAACAGTCGGAACTTTCCGTTACGGTTGAACAGAACGGACGGCATACTTTCGACTTCGATTTGCAGTCCGGCGGTGCAACTGTTGCCGCGCCGCAATCCGGCGAAGAAGAAATGCCGGCAGAAACTGAAAACTGAAAATTGAAAACGGATAATTGATAATGGAAAATTGATCATTAAAAGAAAGAGTAAAACCGTACACGGCTTATACTTCTTAACATAATTTTCAATTATCCATTTTCAATTATCAATTATCCAATGATTCCTTTTAACCTTTAACCCTAACGATGACCATGACAACAAGACGCGATTTTTTGAAATGCGCTGCCCTTTTGGGGGCGGCTGCTGTGCCGGTATCCTATGCTGCCGGTCAGGAAACCAAACCTGCCGCCAAAGCCGCGGCAGCGGACAATCCGCTTTTTCAGGAAAGTTACAAAAAGCGGTTCGGTGCGGAGAAGACGGAACCCCGCAAAATCACCATTCCCGATGCGGGCAAGTGGAAGGTTCTTAAAGGGGACTTTCATATCCACACCCTTTTCTCGGACGGACACGTGATGCCGGTCGACAGAGTTCACGAAGCCGTTCAAAACGGTCTCGATGTGATCTCTATCACGGATCACATCGAATACCGTCCTTATTTCAGTGAAGGGGGACGCTGGAAACTCGACAGTTCGGTCAGCGGCGACCACAACATTGCCTACAACACGGCGAAACCGGAAGCGGAAAAGCAAAACCTGCTGTTGATACGCGGGACAGAGATCACGAAACGGCAGATGCCGCCGGGGCATTTCAATGCGATTTTCCTCAAAGATGTCAATCCGGTGGCGGATGCCGTTGATGACTGGAAAAAGATGCTCGCCGCTGTATCGGAACAGGGCGGGTTTGTGACGTGGAATCATCCCGGCTGGGTCGCACCGGCAAGCGGCGGACTTGAAAAAGGCGTGCCGATGTCCTTCACTTCGGAACATGAAGATGTCCGCAAAAAGGGGCATCTTCACGGTATTGAAATCTTCAACGGTTTTAACCATTATCCGGCGGTCGGCGATTGGTGCAATGAACTCGATTTGAGTCCGGTCGTAACGAGCGACATTCATGTTACGGAATTGGCTATGTACGGTATTCAGAATCTGCGCCGTCCGATGACGCTGATTCTGGCGGAAGACCGGACGGAAGAAGCGGTTCGGGATGCGTTCTTCGCTCACCGTACAATCGGCTGGGCGATGGACATGATTTTCGGCAGACCGGAGGCGGTGGAAAAACTTTTTGCGGCGTGCGTTTCCGTTACGAAAAATAACGGAACGGTGCATTTGGTCAATAAGAGCGATATTCCGTGCCGGATTCAGGCGGACGGAGCCGAATACGAATTGAAACCGCAGGGCAGTGTTTCGTTCAAAGCCGGCGGAACGCTGACCGTTGCCAACTGGTTTATCGGCACAAACAAACCGCTGACGGTTTGATAGCCGAGTTCTCGCCGGACGGGCAGTATTTGCCCCATGTCTGTTTGAGAGCGGCGGGTATTCGCCCGCCGTTTTTTCCCGTTTAAGGACTGCCCCCCTCCACGTCCCCTGCAAAGTCATCCGAAGCCGATTTTTTTAATTGTTTTTTTTGGTTGATAACAACAGGTATCAGATTTTTCGATGATGCTTTTTCCCGGCAGCAACTGTAACACACTCAC
>JAIRPZ010000204.1 GCA_031256755.1 Planctomycetaceae bacterium | reverse complement strand
TCGTCCCGAAAATACATTGCCCGGTAACTGTGATCGTCAATACGCTTTCCCGCTTCGTCCGCCGTTATTTTTCCCTCCGCACATTCGCAAAGTGCTGAAAACATAGGCGAAAACTCTTCATATGCCGAGCGGAGTTCATAACTGTTTTCAATCAATTTGAGATATTCTTTGCCGCTGATGCAGTCCGTTGCGGAGTTTCCTGAATTGCAAATTTTTACCCGACATTTTTGATATTCTTTCGTATGTAAGAACAGATAATTATTTTCCCGTTCCCAAAATACAAAGGAGTCCGCAATGTCCTCTTCCGAAACATCTGCCGCCGCCCAACTTCTGCAATGCCTCCACAGCGTCCCCGACCCGCGGTCAAAACACGGAGTCTCCCACCCGTTTCACACCGTCATCGCCATTGTCATACCCGGGCTGCTGGCGGGCATCTCCACTAGCACATAACCCTAAAAGTTACGGTCCGTATCCGCAGTGTTTATAATATCCTTGGCAGTCATCCTGCGTTATTAACTTCGGAACATTTTAACGAATCGTAATCAATTATTCATATCACAAATACAGCGTTTGCGAAGCACCACCTTCACCTTCGGGAAGCTCAACTCTAGCGGATTAAAATCAGGACTGTAAGGCGGTGAATACAAAACACGGCAACACCGCGATGAAAATGCGGACATAAATCGTCCCGAATAAAATCGATGAACTTTGCATTCGTTGTCCCGCCGGCAAATGACTTCGATGCAATCATTCCGCTGCGGCGAATCACACAAATACCCTCGGTAGCCTATCAAACTCTTTTTATAAGTGAATCCGGGAATCTTTAATTCCCAACCAATCATTGAACCGCTTACTTTGACAAACTTCTTCATCATTGCAGCAAGTTCAGCAACGCATTTCTTGAGTTGTTCCTGAAAGGGTTTTGAGTTTTCGTTTTGCGCCGACAACGCCTTTGAGCGGCTTGGCTTCAAAAGAGCCGGTTTGTTTTTTCTGCCGTTTGAGTTGTTGAATCCATTGGCAGGACATTCCGAACTTTTCGGCTGTTGTTCTTTCGGAATGTCCGCTGTGAATGTCGTTTATGACACTTGTCCACAAGTCCATTGAATAGAATTTTGCCATTGATCTCCTCCGTGAATATCCTTGTGATAATAACATTATGGCATTTTATCATGTAAAGGACAAAAACAAAACGGATTATGTACTAGGAAATAAGAACTCCGGGCAGTCGCCCGCCGTTTGTTTTTGTGTGATTTAATGGGGGACGTATATCCCCCGCTCAAAAAAACGCCCGCCAGCAGGGGCTGCCTGCCGCCCGGCGGCATCATCTACGGTACTTGCCGCAGGACATTCGCATCAAGCAGTTTTTTGATACGATCCCGCAAAGTGGTCAAATGGACAGACGATGTCGTATCTAATTTCGGCTTGCCTTTGTCTTTCAGAAAAGCATCAATCTTTTGCTGAATCCGCTGCAACTCCAACCGGGCAAGCGACCTTGCCGAATTTGCATCGCCGAATATCAGCAGCATTTCTCCGTTGGCGTACATACTCAACATCATGAAATAATCTTCTTGCAGTATTCGCCGCAGCGCAGGAATTGCCGGCTTTCTTGCCGAAAATTCACCATTTTTGATTGTTTCCAATTCGCTGAAAACAGAAGCCGTAACGGTATTGAACAACTCCTCGGCCGTATAAACCTCTTCCGATTCCGGTACACGGTACATTGCATCAGACAAGGCATCCAGCACCCAAGGAGCAATCAGTCTTTCCAGCGTTCCCGACTGAATCGATGCCGCAATGTCCGCAATAGGCGGGAAAACTCCGACTGACGAAAGCGAACCGTCGCTGTACCACATCTCTTTACCGAATTGATTGTACACTTCCGGCGGAATCATAAACTCTGCCGCTCCGAATGTATTTTCACAAAGGAATTTGACCGTTTCCCGCCGCGTTTTCGCATCAACCGTCTGAATCGGCGGACGGTTGCCGGGATCACCCTTAAAATCACGGTTTTGGTACAATCCTTCGAGATTGCGGATCAAAAAATTGTTCTCCCTGGCACGTTGACGAATCAGCAACAGGTAAAATCTGCCGACATCACGGTAGGACCCGTTGTCCCGAATAGCCCGGTCAAGGATTTCCGGCAGCAGTTGTTTGTATAGTTCCAACCCCCGCTGTGAAAACGCCAGAGGATCTTTGCCGAGATCATACCGTTCCGTCCGCGGATCATCATGGCCTCGCATCAAGTCCTCATCGGTGGCGTAGTTGTACCCCTTTTCGGCTTGTCTGGAAGCAATTTTCGCCAGTTCCCTCTTTTCACCGTCTGTTCCGCCGGAAATCGTTTTATACCCGTATTCTATCGCCAGATAATCGTAAGGTCCCAGCGTGGTCATAAAATAATCTCCCTGCGGTTTTCCCTTCGGAGCAATGTTGATCGGAATGTAATCCATAACCGAACCGGCAAAACCGAATTCTTTACTGCGTCCCGGATCGTTGATTTCATCAAGCGTCAACCAACTGCTTGCTTCAAAATTATGCCGCAAGCCGAGTGTATGCCCCACTTCATGCATAATTACGTCCTTGATGCCGTCCTGAACGAGTTTTTCAAACTTTTCGTTCATTTCCTTTTCTTTTTCTTTTCGGGACGGTTTTTTCTCTTTTTTGTCCTCTTTTTTCTCTTCGTCCTTACCTTCTTCCTTCTTTTCGCCGTTCTCCTTTTTTTCTTCGGCGTTTTCTTCTTCTTTGCCCTCTTTATCGCCGTCTCCGGCAGCAAGGGCTAACGAAGCCAAAGCAAAATGGGCGGCTTTTTCCTGCACATAGGTACACGTACACCGCACCGAATCATGCTTGTGTTCCGTGTCTCCGTTTTCTTCGGAATAATGCTGCCGTTTCGCCCGGTACCGGGCTTCCCAATCTTTTCCGGCTTTTCCCGGTTCGGAGGGCAAAATATCGGCAATCGAATAATCGAATTGCGTCCGCCAATGGTCGATCCAACTTGCGTCAATAATAATGTCTGCATCCAGAATTTCTCCGGTTAGCGGATTCACACGGCTCGGTCCCATAGCAAAACCGGCATCAGCCGTAATCCAGCGGACGGTATTGTAATTAATATCTTCCGCATCCCAAATGTCGTTATCCGCCTGCTGCCGGACTTCGATGGCGTTGATGATGCCGACTTTTTCAAACGCCTTGTTCCATTCCGCAATTCCTTCGCGGACAGCATTCCGGTACTTGAACGGGACAGTTTTTTCTACCCAAAAAACAATGGGTTTCTTCGGCGGCGAAAGATTTGCTGACGGATCAGCCTTTTGCAGATTCCAGCGGTTAATGTACCGGATTGTGTGATCGTCTTCGGCGGCACGGGAAAAATTCTTGTGCGATGTTGCAAAATAACCGATACGCGGGTCAGCAATCCTTGGTGTGTAGCCGGAGGAGGGCAGTCTACTGATCGAGTAATGCAGCGTCACGCCGACACTTTGCGGGTCGGGCGAAGCATTGCCGCCTCCCATCCGCATGGAACGAAAAGAACCGCCGGAATACGTTGCCGCAACCCGGAATTCCATGTTGTTGGTAAATCCTTTGACGACTTCCCAAGTTGATCGGCTGCGGTCAAAAGCACCGATACCGAGTTTCGGCAAATCCGTCATAAATATCGGAGCGAGATCAATTACGTCACCGCCGCCGTCACCGGATGCGATGATCGGCAAACTGTACAAAATGCTGTCGGAGTAAGCGACATCAACTGCTTTGGCTTCGGGCGTGCCTGAATCGGCTTTGAACCGGATATTCCGCCGGACAACTTGGATCGTGTCGTTCACTTTGCGGAACTGCCAGAGCCAGTCATCGAGGGTGAATCCGCCGATGACGGTTGTGCCGGAACCGCGTGCCACCGCCATCGCGATGAGGTAATCGGTGTTCAGGTTAGAACCTTTAATTTCAGCGTAAAGTTTATCCTTTTTCTGATAAAAGGTGAAAAGTCCGTCAATTTTCTTTGCGTCCGGCAGGACATCTTTGATCGGACGCGGTTTATCTTTATCGGCGGCGGGCTTGTCCCCTTTGTCTTGTGCAAGGATCGCCGCAATGGGTGGTTTGCTGTCCTGTGCATAGACAGGGAGCAGGCAAACGGCAAAAAGAAGCAAAAACAGTAACTTTTTCATAGTGAAAATGTTTGTGGAATGTTAAAATAGAAAAAATACGTGAAGTATTATAAATCCTTTTTCGGAAAAGTCAATAAAATAGAAAAAATTCAGCAGAAAGCATACGGACGCAAACCGGTGCTTGCAAAATTAAAAAAAGAAGACAATATAAGCAACGACAACAAAAATATTTTAAGACCCGTTCCTGCGGTAAAATCCGGGTAGATAATGGACGGGATGCGGTGTCTTTATCACGCGGAATATCCGAGTATGGTGTGATGGCGGGCGGTAGACGCAGCAGACAACGACACGAGCGAGGTGATTGCGTCTGGTTTAGACGCGGGAACACGGCAATTTAGGCAAGTTATCGGCGTTGCATTCACTGCGTGCCAAGCCCTTTTCCGATCATACTCCCTTTTGCACAAAAACATGCTAGAATAGGGGAGACATTCCTGAAAAATTGTTTTTTTATATTGTTCATGTCCGTTCCCGAAGAAATGCTGCCCGAACAGCCGCAAGTTGATCTCCCGAAGCCGAAACGTCTCATCGGTTCCCAACGTAATCCTGAAGCATACCGTCCTGCTCCGGTTGTTCCCGTTGTCGGAGAACCACCCAAGCCGGTTTCCCGTACCGAAACGTATCCGCCGGAAAAGCCGGAGAATGTCAAACCAATGCCGTCTGATTTCACACCCGCTGCCGGTACACCGAAAGAGGACGATCCCGCAGAATATCCTGATCCCAAGTCCCGCAGCAGTGAAAAAGCCCTGCAAAACGCTCCGATAACACCGGTACGAACCGTTCAAATTCCCAAAGTGCGCGGGGGAAAAATGTCGGATGACCTTGAAGCCGAATTCGCTGCCGTTTTCGGCGACGAAGCCGCCGCCGAATCCCTGCTTAAAAAGTCCGCCGATACTGCCGACGACCAAACACTCGAACCGGACACGAAGGTTAAGGCAAGGGTTTTGTCGCTCGGCAGCGATAATGTTTTTCTCGATCTCGGCGTGCGGGAACAGGGAATCGTTTCGTACAAAATGTTTCCGGCGGATGAAATGCCGAAAATCGGGCAGGAAATCCAAGTGACCGTTATCCGTTTTTCCAAAATGGACGGTTTATACGAGGTTTCTGTGCCGCTTGCCGCCGCCGATGTTCGGGATTGGTCGCAAGTTCAGGAAGGTATGGTCGTGGAAGCATTGGTAACAAAAACCAATACCGGCGGTCTGGAATGTGAAGTCAACCGGCTGCGGGGATTTATGCCGATCAGCCAGATTGATCTTTTCCGGGTCGAAAATACAGAACAGTATGTCGGTCAGAAATTGACATGTATTGTAGACGAAGTGAATGTGGAGCGGCGGAATCTCGTGTTAAGCCGCAAGTCGTTGCTGCTGCGGGAGCGGGAAGAAAAACGGAATCTTCTCTTGGCATCTCTTGAAATCGGTCAGGAACGTGAGGGATTGGTACGGAAACTCATTGATGCCGGTGCCTTTGTTGATCTCGGCGGAGCAGACGGATTTATTCCCATCGGGGCAATGTCTTGGGGGCGGATCCGGCATCCCAGCGATGTCCTAACTGAAGGCACCCGTATCAAGGTGCGGATCGCCAAAATTGATGAAAACGGCAATCGTATCGGACTGATTTACCGGGATGATTCCACCAATCCTTGGGCAAACATTTTGGAACGGTTTCAGCCGAAAACGGTTGTCCGGGGCAAGGTGACAAAAATTACGGATTTCGGGGCGTTTGTCGAATTGATGCCGGGCGTGGAAGGGCTTGTCCATATCAGCGAACTTTCAGTCAAACGGGTCGGCAGTGTGAAGGAAGTTGTCAAAGAAGGGGATTGGATCGACGTGTTCATCATCGGCATTGACGGAGACAATCGGAAAATGGCGTTATCGATGAAAGAAGCCGTCCGGCAGACGGCGAAGGCGAGTGAGACAGTTGCGGAATCCCAAGCGGAGGATGTTCGTCCGTCCTCAGAAGAGGAACCGGTAAAAATTAAAAATCCGTACAAGGGTCCGTTGCGGGGCGGCACGGAAAGTACCGGCAGCGGAAAGTTCGGGCTGAAATGGTAAAAACCGTTGTCCCGTACTTTCCGGCAACGCCCGGTTTTGAATGCGACTCCCCCCCTGCACAAGATTTCGGTTTCCTGTAAAATAGAAGAAGTTTTGTGAGAAAGGGGAGTTTGTCGTCATGCCGGTAACAAAGATAAGTGAATTGCGGGATATGAGTGCCGATCAACTTGATGCGACACTGAAAGATGCGAAGGAGACGCTGTTTCGGCTTCGTTCTCAAGCGAGGATGGAACGGCTGGATTCGCCGAGCGAACTCAAAAAGAACAAACGGCTGATCGCCCGGATTTTGACACTGAAATCCTTGCGGACAATTGCTGAAACAATGAAGGAACAACATACCAGATAAAGAAAGAACGAACAAAATATGCCGAAGCGAGTCGTGGTGGGAGTCGTCAAAAGCGACAAAATGCAGAAAACTCGTCGGGTTGAGGTTTCCCGGCTGGTCAAATATCCGAAATACGGAAAATATGTCAAACGGCGTACCGTTTGTTATGTTCATGATGAAAAAAATGAGTCGGCTGTCGGTGATACGGTTGAAATAATCGAAAGCCGTCCGATGTCCCGGTTGAAGCGTTGGCAATTGGTGAACATTGTTTCCAAGGGGAACATTATTGATGTGGCGGCACTCCGTGCAGCAGCAAAAGAAAACGCCGCTGCAAATTAGGGCTGTTAGATTTATCTGTGCAGGGGGGGAGAGGAACGGACAAAACGGATTTTTTCACAGATTTTGTGCAACTTTCCTTCGGCAATTTCACCGCTGACAGCCGAAACAGCACGGATAATGAATTCGTACTGCAAATGTTCGTCCGGTAGAATTTCTGCCTCTAAATCGTCCGTCTGCCGGCTCATTTCCGCCGTTTTTTGACGCAGTTCATTAAATCCGGTCATCCGTACCCCATTGAGGACAATGGCAGAAAGATTGCCGCTGTTGTCCGCCGTTAAAACGATTTTTGCCGTTTTTTCCGTCTTTGCCGCCGGTACCGCTTGACCAGCCTCCTGCATTTTAATATTGAAATCCCCTTCGGGAATCATGATCCGAAAGGTCATCACAAAAAACGTCAGAAACAAAAAGACCACATCAATCATCGGAGTCATATTGATTTTGGGCTTTTCCAAAACACGTCTGTTTTGGAATGTTTTTTTTTGGAAAATACCGGCAGGCATGTTTTCTCTTGCTTTTGCTGCCGCAGAAAAATGACGGCAGATGACTGTAAAGTTTGCGTTCTGTTTCAATTATACCATTCGGGAACGGTTTATGTTCCTGTTTTTTTCCTGCTCTGATTTGCTTTTAGCAATGTGTGGGGTAGAGTATCCTGACCGCCGATCAGCGGTCTGTATTCCGTAAAACGAGACCTGTCCCCCTTTCATTAGGAGATTGCGAGATGAAAAAAATTGTATCACTTGTTATTATCGGCTTGCTTGCTGCTTCGGCAGGAAGCGGCTGTACTTCCAGCGGCAGCAGTTGGTGCCGTTCCGGTTCGCTTTTCCCGATTGCCCGAAGCAAACCGGTACAAACCGTTTATACCACTTCTGTTTCCGCCGCTTCGGAATGTAACCCGTGCGAGCCGGCAGCGTGTGCTCCGTGCGAACCGGCGGCTTGCGCTCCGTGTGAGCCGGTATGCGATCCTTGTGCGGCAAACTGCACCGGCGTAATCACTCCGCGCGGAGTTGTTCCGGTTCCCGGTCCGTCACCGCATTAGTACGTTTCCAAACGTTATAAAGGGATTTTTGTCGAAAAACAGCGCATTCGCGGGCGGGTATACACCCGCCGCTTTACTCTTTATAGTTTGTTTTTCATGGTTTTTCCGGCATCAAAAGTTTGCGTTACGATAAATTCTGTCGATATGCGGAAATCGTTTGGCAAACATCTCGTATCGTTTATCAGATTTAGGTTCGGAAAATGAATTAACACCTTTGTGACTGGATAGATAGGAGAAGATACCAACGCCGCCAACGGATATTGCGGTATTGATCGCTGGCGTATCGGCTGCCAAACAGTATGCGGTGTCATTCGTCCGCAACGCAGTTCTTAACTCTCCATCGGTCGGATAAAATGAAGAATACTTTAATAACGCTCTTCGCGGAATAGATACGATGGACGTTTCCGTTGTTGTCAAAAGTTATTTCTTCGCGAATCCTGTTGTTTAACGAGTAATCGTAGCAGAGTCCTTTCCGCTTTTCTCAATCGGGCTGGAGCCAGATTTTATTGGCTTCGTTGAAACGCTTCACGAATTCCAGCGGTGTTTCTTTTTCGGCACTTTTTGCCGCCGCTGTTTCTGCTTTTGCCAATCCTGCCGGTTCGGAACGATAATATAACTGTTGCCGATAATGCTCGGCAGTGTATAAAATTGATTCCAGTAATACTTGTAATATCAAACGTAAAACCGGCGAATCATTCAGCCGGATGTTTTTGATTATTTTTCCGGTTCTTTTTGCGCAGGGACAAGCATTGATTTGAGCGTATCACTGCCGGCAGACCTGAAAAGAAAACGGCACATTCCGTCAGTCATACAGCAGTGGCAGCCGCCGGAATGCGGACTGCCCAGACCGGAAACGTCAACGTCAATGCCTTTCTCCGCAATGTTCAACGGAATGTCATTGTCCGGCTCCATCCAGTTCACCGAAATTAAACGCTCCGCAATAAGAATCGTATCGGCATTGATACTGCTGTCCGCCGGAAGTTGCTGCACGACTGCCGACGGCGAACCGGCAAACGGCACGATGACAGAATAAGAACAGCCGCCGATTCTGATTTCTTTTTCTCCGCGCCCCAAAAAGAATTGTTCCGGCTGCGACGGACACCGATACACTGCCGGCATTTGTGAATGAAACTGTTTGTTGTATTCGCTGTCCCACGGTTCATCGAGACGGATTTGTTTATACAAATCTTCCTGCCCGATATACGGCAAAATCAGAACCCGCCAACTATGCAGCGGTTTGCCGTTTGCGTCAACAGAATAGGCAGGCGGCAACGTGTGATAGACGCTGTGATAATCGTGGAAAGCAAATACGATAGTTCGCAGATGAACGCCGCATTGCATACGTCTTGCGGCTTCACGGACAGAGGAAATTGCCGGCAATAACAAAGCAATCAGGAGAAGAAGAGCAAAGAGCGTCAAAATCCTTAATAACATCTTAAAAGATGTTTTCTTCTCGTAATGCCAGACAAGCGTATCAATAACGGACATAAAGATAAAAAGAAACAGAAAGAAGATGGTTACCAGCCATGCAAAAGCGAATTCCCGCGAGATAATATGGTTCTTGATTAAACCCAAAAATCCGGCAAGCGGAAGCAGTGCAAAAGGCAGGTAAATAAACACATAAGCAACAGCACTGCCGTAACGTTTTTGCAGCATCTGTCCCAAACCGGGCAGGAGAAAAGAAGCAAGTGCCGTCCAAACCGGCGAACCGGTCGGCTTGATACAAGACGGTTTGTTCAATTCGTTTTTATTTTCCTTCGATAATTTTAATTTCATCATTTGTCAATGTGTAGAGTTCATACACAATACGGTTAATTTGTTCTTCATAATGTTCAATCTTGCTGACTGTCCGCTGATGTTCGCTTAACGTGACCGTATTTTTGTACGGATATAACTTTAACAATTCACCGGCATAATGAACAATTTTATCGTGAATTTGCTTGTCCGCTTTTTTGGACAAATCAAGTTGAGGCAAGGGAATATATTGTGAATACAATTTATCCATGGCTCTTGACGTTTCCGTCGTATCGCTGAAAAGAACCTTTTGTAAATACCATGACGTAACTGCTGCGTTAATCACACCGGCAAGAAATAAATACGATGCCGGATATTTTGATTGATTTAACGTTACATTAACCAATTTTTCAGTTGTAACATATTCCCCGTTGACATCAGGAAATACTATCAATTTGCTGCCGCGCAATACCTTGAAAAAAATTCTCGGCACAGCAACTTTTTCCGCTTTCGCTTTATTTTCCTGCGGTAAAGCAATGTTCATGACTTTAGCTAACTGCCAACGCTGCACATCGGGAACTTTGTTAATCCATTTCGTTTTTCCTCTGCGCAATGTTTCCTTGACGTTATCAGGAATATACACTCCGCGGAAAATATCGGCGGCAACGTCGCCGAGTTTAACAGAGTTGCCGTATATTTTCAGAATAATTTCGGCTTGTTTTTTACTCAAAGCAATCATCGGGAATGCTTTGGTAATTTCCGTAACACGCTTATCAAACGTTCCGAGTTTTTCAATTTCCTTTTTCGGATACGGCAGTTTCAACGGAACAGCATTGTAAATAACCGTTTGTTTCGGCGTTTCTTTTTTATCAAAAATAAGCATGACCGATTCCAAGTTGACTTGTGAAAAAGCAATACCTGCATCGCAAATTCGGGACGGAATCCCTATTTGGAGCAGCAATTCACGGATGCTGTTCCAAGCCGAATAAAAGGCGATTGTTTTCGGAACAATCATTCCGATTTTTCCTAACGATAATTTTGTCCCTTTTTCTAAAAAGAACGCAGCACTATCCTGTGTTTGATTTTTGTAATGCTGCTTGAAATAGGACTTATCTGCCCGCAAGTCCGCTCCCCACGGCGGGTTGCTGATGACCGCGTCGAATCCGCCCTGCTTAAACACTTGCGGAAACGTCCGCTGCCAGTTAAACGGCTTCGCTGTTTTTTCTTCCGGTTCACCGAAATCCAATTCATAAAAGTCCGTATCCACAAGCGAATTGCCGCTGCATATATTACCGTTAATGTTCGGCAGCACTCTTTCATGAAACAGTTTTGCCGTTTCAATACTTGCAGGCGTTTCTCCTTCCATACATTTCAGCAGCAAACTTAACTTCGTGACTTCAACAGCAGTCATGTCAATATCTACACCGAAAATGTTATTGAGCAGAATATCTTTTTTGACTTTCGTTGTCAGTTGTCCGTCCGGCGTAAGCGTATCCGTTTTGCGTCCGCGCGGCTTTTCGTTACGTTTTTGATAGTCCGCTTTGTAATAGTCCAAATGCCAGTCCAGCAAGTATCGGTAGGCCCCCAGTAAAAACGTTCCGCTGCCGCAGGCAGGGTCAACGATTTTAATTTTCGCCGCCTCCTGCGGCGTTTTGTTTTCCAGCAGTTTGCCGACCGTCTCTTCCGTAATAAAATTCACAATGTATTCCGGCGTGTAAAACACTCCGCCCGCTTTGCGGACTTCCGGTTTCGTTTCGACTTTAACATTGCGTCCTTCGGTAATGCGGATAATTTTGCCGAGAAAATGTTCATACGCCGTGCCGAGAATCTCAAGCGGAATCAGTGCAAAATCATACGGATTGCTGTCATACAAGTCATTGACCATCCGCTTGAGCGTTGCGTCATCAACCGTGATTTTCTTTCCGACCGCATCGTTGTCTAAATCAAAGAGACCGGAATTGTATTTTTCGTCCGCCGTTGTAAAAATGCGGTAGAGTTTATCGTAACAATTATGACCGGCAACGGCATTTTTGACAATGTTCTTCGGTTCAACGCCGCGGTCTTCGGCAACACGCAGGAACACAAGACGGTCAATGAGTTGCGGAACAGCCGTGTTGATTTCTTCTTCGGTGATTTGCGGATAAAGCCGGATAAATGTTTTCGCAAGTTTTTCCCGCCAAGTGTCAAGCAGTTGCAGAAAGTCCTTGTCAACGGTCAAAATCCCTTTGCGGTCGCGGATTTTTTCGGTGTATTTATCGAAACCGCCGGTACGGACTCCTTCGCGGCTGAATGTATTCCAAAGAAACTCAAAACCATCGCGGATATTGCCGAGCGAAACCGTATTCGTGTAATCCTGACACGTCAGATAGGCAATGCGGGCAGCGGACGCTTTATCGCCTTGCCTGATTTTCTGCGTGCAGTCATAAACGGCGAACTCTTTGAAGTTGGTCAGCACACTGACGGCTTTACCGGTGTTCCAGCCGTATTTACGCAACTGCAACGCCGGTTCAGGATTATCTTTGATATTCACGCCCGGCTTTTTTGCTTCAACATAAAACAGCGGCGAACCGCTGCCGATACGGAACGCATAATCGGGATGCTTTGTTGTTCCTTCGATATAAATGCGTTCTTCGTAAATCACCTCGCGGTAGCGTTCTGCTGTTCCGGCTTCATTGGTCACGTCCCAGCCGAGATACTTAAAAAACGGATTAAGAAAATCCACCCGCAGCCGTGATTCGTTGTAGCCGGTATGGGCAAACGCTTCGCTTTGAGCAAGGAATTTGTCAACGAGAGAACGGATTTCTTCGCGGGCGGTCTCTTTTGCGGACATGAACAAAGAAAGAAGAACAGGTGAAACAGAGGCATTCCGTTAATTTTACTCAAACATAAACGTCTTTTCAATACTGTTCCGGCAGGTATCACCGGCATCAGGGAAAATCCGTTAAAAGAGCATCGGTATTGTCCGCTGCCGGAATGCTGAAACTGCGGTATAAACAACGGCAGCGGTTATACTGACTATGTCGGCTCCATTATCAACTCTCCTTGTCCGTCTTTCTTTAACCGCCAGCAGTCCGTTCCATACGGTACAGCAATATCCTGCAAAACGCCGAGTATCGTCTGCTCTTCCGGTGACGAACCATTCTTCAAACTCGGAAGTATCGTTAAAACAATGTCGTCAAAGCGGGCATCCTTGTGTTCCCGTTCACTGCGGACAAGATAACTCGTCAAGTAATACTTAATCCGCAAATGCAAATCAATATGCGTCTTAAAACTGCGGTGCGGCGGTATCATAAACAGTTCCGTCTTTTCGTCAAAAACAAATTCTTTTTCAAGCAGCGGCGTAATGTCGCCTTTTTCATACGTCTTTTCAAGCAAATCAAGAAAACCGAGTTCAAGACCTTTTTGGATAAGCGTATCGTTTATCTGTTCCAGCGTTGCACCGTTGTGTTTCGCAATGATGCCTTCGATTGTCTCCAGAACAAGCAAAGTCATATCGCTGCCGAGATTAACTTTTAACATTGTCTTCGGATTGCGGACTTTGCGGAAGTTAAGCATCAACTGTCCCGATAAAATCCGCCCCGGACGCTGCCGCTTCTTAAAACTCGATTGCCCGTTCTTTTGCGGAACAGCACCGACATATTCAAACCCGCATTGTTCCGCCGTGTTCTTAATCAAATCAAAAAAATCAGGGTCTTTATGTGCATAGACAAACGTTAACCATCGGTCATATTTCAATACCCGAAACATTTCTTTAATGCTGCCTGCAATGAGTTTTTTATATTCGTCTTTTGTCTTATCGAGTTTGCCTTCTTCGATTGCTTCTAACTGATAATCCTCATCGGAAACATCCAAATCAAGCCAAGCGTTCCACATTGCCGACAAGTCGAGATATTGTATCTTCTTGCCGTAAGGCGGGTCGGTGTAGATGTAATCCACGCTTTCTGATTCGATATGTGATAAGTCCGTTGCGGTTCCTTTCTTAATTGTAATATCACTAATACGGTCGGCATAATTGAACATTGCCATTTCCTGCTTGCCATCAATGACGCGTTGAACTTTATTCTTAAAAGTTTCAACTGTATTTCTGTTTGCTGGCTCACGGGCAACACGATAACGGTAATAAAAACCGAAATGATTACCGCCGCCCTTCGGCGTTTCGTGAAACGTTAAATTGCAAATTGTCAAAGTGTTATAAAACGCCAATAACAGCGATTGCCGAATATTTTTATCCTTCTGCTTTTTAATCAACGCTTTCAGCAGAGACAACTGCGCCCGCTGTTTAAGTGAGAAGAGTTTCCATACTGATTTAACATCAGAATTTTTCGGCAGCGGCAAGTCCTTCGGCTGCTTGTATTTCTGTAATGCCGCTTTGATTTCTGCTTTCGTTTTCGGTTCTAACTTTTCATATTCTTTACAAACGGCATTACACGCTTCATTTAATTCCGCAACATTGACAGGCGCAATTAACGAATTGACGATGAACGGCGACAACGGGTTCAGGTCAATATGAACGCCTTTGCGTTCAACCATCAATGCTTCAACAGCGGTTATTCCGCTGCCGCCGAAAGGGTCAAGCACCAAGTCGCCGGGACGGCTGTAATTCTGAATGTATCCCTGCACCACGTTCCACGTCTGCCGCGTGAAATATGCTGTACAGCCGAAATGCCGTTTTGCTCCTTGTTTTTTACAGGGAATTTCGTTTAACAGCATTTTTCGGCAATGTGTTGTCAAATCAAAATCGCCGCTGTCCTTTTCTTTTTCTTGTTGTATCTTGCTGTTATCTTGAAAACTTTCCGGTGCAAGATACCGTTTGAATTCATTCCAATACTGGTCAATTTCCGATAACAAAAACCGTAAAAGCAGTGTTCGGTCAATGTCAGTACGATACAATGCAAATTCAACTCCGTTGCATATTGCAAAATATTTGCTGCGAATTTCGTTGTGCATGGCATAAGTCAACGCTTGGTCAACGGCATCGTGTTCAGCAATGTTTTTATCCGGGGCTTTTGCTTCAATAACGCAAACGTAGGAATTGCCGATTTTCAGAACATAGTCCGCATAATACGGCGTTGTTTGTTTCTTGCTTCCGATGCGGATTTGCACTATTTTTTCGTGAACGATGCTATCGGCAGTGTATCCGAGTTTTTGCAACAGCGGATCAATGATGAAGGCTCTGACACTTGCCTCTTTGAATTCGGGATTGGCGGCAATGGCAGCAAAGTCAACATTCGGAAAGAATGCGGTCCATGTCATTTTATTAAAAACGCAATTTGAATCCTGATTGTTGCCGAGCATTTTACAGGAAAGTAAAAAAACAGCAAGAGAGGAAACCGTATGATAGCAAATCAACACGGTCTCCTAACGATTGCATCACGCCTCTTCTTCTATTTCAGCAATTCCGCCAACTTCTTTTCCAACGCTGCGCCGCGGACTTCAGTGTCAATCACTTTGCCGCTGCCGTCCACAAGCAGCATAGCCGGCACCCCTTCAATACCATAATAAGTGCCGTGACCTTTACCGCCGCTTTCAACCGTCAGGTGTTCCGATACCGCTGTCCACGGCAATTTCTCGTCCGCTATCTTTTTGATATTGCCGCCGTCTCCGTTTTCCCAAACATAAACCGAAACAACATCAAAGCCCTTATCGCGGTACTTTTCATACGCTTTTTTGATAACCGGCTCTTCCATTTTGCACGGGCCGCACCACGTCGCCGTGAACTTCACAAGAATCACTTTGTTCTTTTTCAGCAAAGCGTTCCAGTCCAAATCCTTGCCGTCAATCAACTTGCCGTACATTTTCAACTCCGCTCCGACAATCCGGCGGGCATCGGCACGCAGTGCAGACAACGCCGCTTTCTTTTGAGATGCCGGAAGCGTACAATCGCGGCTGTTCACAAATTTCGTCAACGCTTCCACCGTTTCCGCTTTCCAGTCCTTCTGTTTGCTCCCGAAAAGGGAACCGAAAATACTGCCGGTACGCTGCACCGATGCAGCGCGGCTGACGTTTAACGCTGCCCGAACCACCTCTTCCGGCGGCATCGAAGAAAAATTCCAGTTCATCAATTCCTGTGTGTCCGCAATGAATTCGCCGAATATTTTGCTGTCAAACGTTCCGGTCAGACCGAAGTATTTCTCGTGATACTTGTTATTCCGGTAGTTGCCGACAAGATTGTGATACTTGCCTTCCTTTGCGGCGGCGTTCATCAATTCACGAATCCGTTTTGCGGCGGCGGTATCGAGTTTTTTTGCATCGTCCGCAATCTGCGTCAGCACACGCGGCGGCGGATTGCCGCCAGACTCCTGCCGTTTCTTTTCGGCATATTCCAGTTTCTCCGCTTTATCGAGAACTTCCAGACCGGAGATGAGCAGCAGGTATCCATGTTCTTGTTCCCAATCCTGCTTACCGATTTGCAGTTGCTTATCGCCGGCGGCAACTTTGTAATCGCCCTCTTTTTTCAGCAGACGGACAATTTCCGCGGACGGAATATCGTCCCCCTTTTCGGCAAGCGACTGCAACTCGATGTTGATGCTTTGCGTATGTTTCTGTACAAGTTGCTGGACGGCTTGAAAATCCTTTGCCGTATTCAAATTCTTTGCCGCATTGTCCTGTGCGGCGGTGATGCCGCTTTGCACAAGCAAAGCAAGGCAGACAAGCATGATGCTGTTCGTATTCATCGCAGTAAAACCTTTCAGTTAATAGTCGGTTGGGAAATCTAGTTCACAATCAATGTCATCTTTTTCAACGCTTTTCCGGCAATGTCCGCCAAGTCGCTCTTCGATTCGGCAACGGTTTTCAGAAGCCGCTCGACCATCTTGCCTTTTTCGGACAAGGCGTATTTAATGTCGCTCCGCAAACGTCCGCCGTCCGTTGTGAACAGCGGATTGCTCACCGGATGCGGTTCCATATTGATGATTGACCGGCACACTTCAGCAATGTCTTTGCCGTCGCCGCTCACCGACTTTGATAGTTTGCCCGACAATTGATCAAGCGGCAAATCCACCACGAATTGCGGCAACGCCTTCGCTTCTTTCATCCAGTCCGCGGCAAACAAACCGTATTGCGAATCCGATGTCATAGCCCAGGGACGGTCGCAGTCCTCGATCATCCGTGCTTCGACTTTCTCGCCGTCCGAAGTCAGAATTTCCGTTTTTGATTCGCCGCCCGGTCTCTCTGCACCGGATGCACCTTTACCGACATTCGGATTCGGTGCCGGCGGTGCCAGTGTCGGCTGCCGCCGGTCGCGGGTTGCCACTTCGACAATCCCTTTCATTTCTTCCGGTTTCACGGTCGGGTCATCGACCTGCACATACCCGCTTCCTTTTTTGCCGCGTGAAAGCATAAACGAAAAGATGTCCGCTTGCAGCATGGCCGGTGTCCAGCCGTTGTGTCCGCAAACACCGAATTCCGTCTTTTTCACATTGCAGCCGAGATTCGCGACGGTCTCAAAGTTTTTCCGTGCTTCGTCAATGTCGCGGTCATCGCTGCTGTAAATCGACCACACCGGTATTTCTTTCAACGCCGGATTGGCTTTCACCGCTTCTTCGCTCCACGTCCGCCACGAAACAATCGGTACTGCCGCCGCAAATAATTCCGGTCTTGCTTCCGCTGCCTGCCAAGTTGCTTCGCCGCCGCTCGACAAACCGCTCACCGATATACGCTCCGCATCAACCGGATAACGTTTCACGGCATCGTCGACCATTGCCAGTGCATAACCCAGCGGCGTATCCGCTAACTCCATGCCGTAAGTCAACGTGATTGCGCCGTCATCGGTTTCGGAAGTTTTCAGCAATTGATAACCGTTGCTGATAAGGGCGTTACTTTGCTGTTTCACCCGAAAGTCCTTAAAGGCTTTGCGGACGTTGTCTTCCCCTTCAAACGTTTCGGTTTTGGATTCTTCTTTTCCGTCTTCGCCGGTTTGTGTTGTGATCGTCAACTTCACGGGCTTGCCGTTCTTGTCGGTTTTCGCTTCGAGCGTATTTTTCACTTCAAGTGTACCGGTGTAGTTTCGGTATGTATAAGACGTTTTCAGTGTCTGCTCTTTGTTCGTCTTCGCCGGCACAACATTGATGCCGCTGCCGGAAACCAACAGTTGCTGATACCACAGCAACTTCGTTTGATTTACAGGAATATTCACAATAAATTTGTTCGGACCAATCCAGTCGTCAATGTTGGTATCATGCACAATGCGAGAGTGCGTATAACTGCCCCAGTTGGAATTCTTCGGACACTGCGGCACCAGCAGGAAAAAGTCCCGTTGTTTTGTACCTGTCAGATACGGCAGAATATGATGGAGATGAATCAGCGACCGTTTATTATCATTGCCGCATTCACCGGCACCGTGCAGCCACAGCACCAGCGGATATTTCTTGCCCGGTTCCATGTTTCGGGGAACGTGCAGGCGGTATTTGATGTCTTGATCCTTAAACTTTTCGCCTTGTGTGTAATGCAGGGTTTCTTCTTTGAAGAGTTGGAGCATCACGTCCCGCAATTTACCGTCTGCGGGCTGAATCGACACGGCTTCGATTTGGTCTTGTGTCAAATCGGCAGGCGGTTTTGCCGGTGCGTCGGCGGTGAACAGTACCGCGCTCATCATCAGAAACATCATTTTTTTCATCGGGGACTCCTTGTGTAAAGGGTTTATTGTTGCGGCAGCCAAACGGAATGCTGTTCAGTGTAGCACAAATGTATCAATGCGGCAACCGCGGCTGATCGCAATTCGCGGCGTGAATTGTTAAGCGGGGTGCAATGTCGATGAGAGAAATATAGAACACGTCCCGGTGATTCCGTGAACTTGTACTGTTGATTTTCAGACGTGTCTTTTATTGAATAAAATTTTCACGGTCATCCGGTGAAAAAGAACCGATAAGCGGCGGTTCGTTCCGCTCCATTCCCGATCGAAACTGAAAATGATCCTCGGCGGCTTTTGCAAGAGTCAGGTTCAGCAGGTCTAAATCAATTCCTGCCGGACACGCATTGGTACACGCCGAACAGCCGACACACCGCCCAGCCAAATGAAACGCCCGAAGAATGTTCCACGCAAAATTACCCTTGAGCGTCGCCGAAGTATCAATCCGCACCGGACGATTTTTGTCCGCAACACAAACATTACAATAACAAAGCGGACAACTTTGCCGGCAGGCATAACACTTAATACAGCGGGAAAATTCCTCTTTCCAGTATTCGAGACGCTCTTCCAGCGGCATAGACAAAATCTTGTCCAATTTTGCATAACGGGCTGACTTCGGCTGTTCCGGTTTGACCTCGCCCGACGCGGTTCCGCCGATCACTATATCACAATGCAGCGGTTCATGAACATCACAAGCAAGACATTTGTTTTGCAAAGTACCGGATTCCTTCATGCCTTCGCATGCGATACCGATCACCGTAACGATGCTCCGGTCAATTTGGCTTTCCGATTCCAGAACGGCAACGGCTTTGGCATCGCATCCCTTGACGACAATACCGGGTTTGCCCAGTTTTTTGATCTCTTTTCTCGTCAGATAAACGGCGAGATTTACCGAACATTGATCGTTCCAGACCAGCCGGTTTGTCTGCTGCGGATCCGTGATGAAAACCGCTCCGGTGCCGCCGGTTTCAAGAATCCCGAAACCAATGATGACATCAACTTTTTTTTCGGTCAGAAGTTCTTTTGCTTTTTCCTGAAGTTGGGCTTGAACGGTCATAACAAAACAAAAAAAATGAGGCGAGCGGTTCGTTGATTTTACCATATCCGCCGCCGCAAAAACAGCAGGGAGTAGCCCCTGTCCGCCGGCACGTCTTCTTTTGGACAGCAAACCGGCAAAAAACATGAACATCCCTCTTGACGCTTGCCGATATTTCCGCTATAATCAAAGCATACTATTCCCGTAGGTTTAATAGTTTTTCTGCGGCGATAGACAATCACTCTGTTAGAAAGGAGAAAAAAATGACACTGGCAAAGAATTTTACCGACCTTATCGGCAGCACGCCGATACTTGAACTTTCCAACTACACACGGAAAAACGCCTTAAAAGCGGTGATTTTCGGCAAACTGGAATTCTTCAATCCGGCAGGCAGCGTGAAAGACCGCATTGCCGCCGCCATGATTGACGATGCCGAGACAAAGGGATTCCTGAAACCCGGTTCCGTCCTGATTGAACCGACCAGCGGCAACACTGGTATCGGTTTGGCAGCCATCGCCGCCGCCAAAGGATACCGCCTCATTCTGACCATGCCGGAAACAATGAGTATGGAACGCCGCAACCTGCTTAAAGCCTACGGTGCCGAACTCGTGCTGACCGAAGGAACCAAAGGAATGAAAGGAGCCATAGCCAAAGCCGAAGAACTCTTGCAGAAAACACCCGACAGTTTTTCGCCGAGTCAGTTTGACAACCCTGCCAATCCTGAAATTCACCGGAAAACGACCGGTCCCGAAATTTGGAAGGACACCGGCGGCAAAATTGACTACTTTGTCGCCGGAATCGGCACCGGCGGGACGATCACGGGGGCGGGCGAATTCCTGAAATCGAAAAATCCGAACCTGAAAGTCGTTGCGGTTGAACCTGCTGCTTCACCGGTTTTATCGAAAGGAACACCGGGTCCGCACAAAATACAGGGTATCGGTGCCGGTTTTATCCCGAAAGTTCTGAACACGAAGATTTATGACGAGGTGATTCCGGTCGAAAACGATGACGCTTTTGCAACCGGCAGGACCATTGCCCGGACAGACGGTATTCTGGTCGGAATTTCTTCCGGTGCGGCACTTTGGGCAGCGACAGAAATTGCCAAACGTACTGAAGCCGCCGGCAAGACCATTGTGGCCATTCTGCCGGATACCGGCGAGCGGTACCTTTCGACACCGCTATTCGCCGAATGACGAAAAAGAACGGGCAAGCAGAGCCGCCGCAAACAACGCAAACAAGCGGGAAAATGCAGGATTAGCGAGGCAATAAAAAAAGGCGGGGAACAATCAAGTTCCCCGCCTTTCAGTTATTATTAACGTTCAACGTTAAAACAATGACTACTTTCTGCGGAACCGCCGTGCAGCAGCAAGACCGGTAATGCCGAGACCGAACAGCGCAAGCGTTGCCGGTTCCGGTGTTGCGGCACCGTCTGGTGTACGAACCGCCGGTGTCGCTGT
>JAIRPZ010000132.1 GCA_031256755.1 Planctomycetaceae bacterium | reverse complement strand
CGATTGGAAAAGTACCGGTGTTGGGCGGACTCGCGGCGTGATTCCCGCCGGATACTGGGAGCCATTGGCGGCGGCGTGGTGCGGAAGAATGTGAAGGATTTTGCGTTGGGCAAGGGGCTATTTGTGATTGTTCAATCAGGCGACAACGTGACCGTTCACAAGCCGGAAAGAGAACCGAAAACGTGGTAAAACCGCTACAACCGATAAATTTTAATATTCGTTCAGAAGAGTAACGGACACTTTTTGGACAGTCATTGCCGAACTGACAGTAGTTCTTCCCTATTTGAATTAGATAAACTGCCGGTGATCGCCCCCGCCGCTTCGTCAAGACGTGTTTAATACGCTCGTAATCGATTTTTGTGAATTGCACGACAAAGCTAACAATGACTTCAAGAGAAGTGTGAACACGACCTAAAAAGGACTTGTCTGCCATTTTTACATGATTCAGAGATAGTCGGCAAAAAGTTCACGCCCGGGACGAGGAATGACAAGTTCATCAACAAGCAGCCCGCGTTTGCGGACTTCAGCCGCCGCCGCCGCTACCGCCGTCGTGACATCCGAAACACTGCCCGTCATCAGCAGCAATCCCTTACCGCCAAGTGCCATCGCCAAATGCAGCCGGAACAGCGTCACCCCGGCAGCTTTGCCGGCAACGTCCGCCGCCGCTACCGCACTGACTCCGCTGAACGTTTCAATAACCCCAAGCGCACCCGTCCAATCCGCCGGCAAAACAACTGATTGAGAAAGTGCCGGAAAAATACCTTCATACGGATTCGCCGACAAAATCGAATCAATCACCGCACCCTCACCGGCAACTATGCCCGCTGCAAGAGCCGTTTCCGCATCACTGACGCTGCCGCTGAAAACAATCAGATATTTCCCGCTGCAAATAGTACGGGCAATCAATATGTCAATCGATGCCGACTTCAGCATCGCATCCTGAACCTTATAGCCCTTTGCAATACTCGATAATTCAATGACCCCGACCGATTTCACCTTATTTGCCGTCATGATTTTCAATGTCCTGTGCCGGATAATTATACCGGACAAACTTAAACAAAAAAACTTTTTGCGAGAGTGACCGCAGCACCGGCATTATCGCTGTATCCGTCTGCCCCGATTTTTTCCGCAAACTCGCCCGTAACCGGCGCACCGCCGATAATCACTTTAGACGATTTCCGCAATCCGTCCGCTTCCAACTTTTCAATGACTTTTTTCATTTGCGGCATCGTTGTTGTCAGCAATGCCGATAACGCCACAAGCGTGCCTTCCCGCTGCCGGACAGCATCGGCAAACTTTTCCGGCGGAACATCCACTCCAAGATCAACCACTTCAAAACCCCCGCCTTCCAGCATCGCCGCCACAAGATTTTTGCCGATGTCGTGAAAATCCCCTTTGACTGTACCGATAACCACACGCCCGATTTTCTGTACACCGGACTGCGTCAAAAGCGGATTCAAAATTTTCATAGATTCCTGCATGGTTCGGGCAGACATCATCAATTCCGGCACGAAGTATTCTCCCTCTTCAAAGAGACGGCCGACTTCGCTCATCGCCGGCAGAAGATGTTCCTCCATCACGGTTTGCGGCGGAGCGTCTTCGGCAAGATACCGGCGGACTTCGCCCAAAACCGTATCCAGATCGCCGTCAATGACTCCTTGTGCAAGAACGGAAAAATCCATCAAAAATCAAAATGATTGATTGGAATGTCTTCGATAAACTGGCAGGAATTGTAGTGTTTTTCTGATAATTGTCGACAGGGGGACTCCGGTTACCAGTTGAGACAAACCCCGAATGAGCCGAGATGAGTGACATGCCGGGTATTGACCAGTACATCATAATCGAGATAGGTGATGATATTGAATTCCTTTTCCAGTTTGATTCCGCCGCCGAGCCAAGCCCAATCGCGTCCGGTATTGCCTTCAAAAAACATGATTGCCGGCGTTTGAACGCCCTGCATCGGTGAAAACCGGAGATGGTAATACGGCGGCATACTGCTTAACAATTCGCGTACCCAAGTCGCACGTGCCTGTACCGTCAGTGAATTCGTGATTTGCCAATCCGTCCGAAGTCCCATCAGTTGCTCGAATCCATGCCCGTTCCAATCCTGATAAAGAACGGCAGGAGAACTGCCGATCCTGCCATGATAGAGAAAATCGTATTGCAGTGCGTAATACGGACGCAAAGCCCATTTTCCAAGCAGAATATCGATGCCGAATTCGCCGAACAGGTTTGCCTGCAATCCGTCTCCGTTTCCTTTGATTCCGTCAGCAGCGGTTTCGTACCGGTCATATCCGCCGGCAGCGGTATAACCGAAGTGGCAGTACCGCAAGTAATAGAATTGACCGAGACCGAAAAAATAATTTTCGATTTTATTCGAGACGAGTGCGCTCTTTGTATCGCTTTGGTTGACGTTAAGGAAATAGGTGGAATAGCCCCCGTAAGATTTTACGGCATCGAAACCGAGTTGAAATCCGTAAAAAACGGGCTGAATTTTGGGAGTATCCTGCGGACGAAGAGTTGAACCGCCGTAGTAAAGGTTTCCCCAGATGCGTCCGCCGCTTCCGCCCCGCCGGCGTGTTTTTTGTCCGAGGTACAAATCGGCATCGGCTGAAAAAAGACGGTGTTCCGCAAAAAAAGGGGAATCTGTTTCCGGTGTCTCCGGCATTTCCTGTCCGCTGCCGGTACAGCATACTGTTCCGCAGACAACGAACGTCAATGATACGAGAAAGAACTTCATTATCCGTTGAAATCGGCAATAAAACAGGCAAACTTTACCGATTATGCCGGTTTAACGGGCGGGAGACGATATTTTCCGCCCGAACTGCAAAAATTGCTCAAACAAATATTCTGCATCGTGCGGACCCGCCGCCGCTTCAGGATGGTACTGCACCGAAAAAACCGGCAGCGTTTTGTGCCGAATTCCCTCAACCGTTCCGTCATTCAAATTCACATGCGACACCTCAACATCCGGCGGCAATGTCGCCGGATCAACACAAAAACTGTGATTCTGCGAAGTGATTTCAACACGTCCGGTCTGCTTGTTCAGCACCGGCTGATTCGCTCCCCGGTGTCCGAACTTCATCTTGTAAGTCGAAGCCCCGAATGCCCTGCCCAATAATTGATGTCCCAGACAAATCCCGAAAACCGGCACACAGCCGATCAATTTTCGGATTTCGGCAACAATGTTTTCAAGCCGTGCCGGATCGCCGGGACCGTTGGACAAGATCACTCCCTGCGGCTGCATTTTCAAGACGGTCTCTGCCGTTGTCCCGGCAGGAACAACTGTGACTTTCGCCCCCAAAGAGACAAGCGACCGCATAATATTTTGCTTGATCCCGAAATCGAAGACGGCAACATTGGCAGCGCATACCGGTTTTTGTATCCATGGACATGATTCCGTCCATTCGACCGGTTTGTCCACTGTCAGTTGTCCGACGAGGTCAAGTTCTTCAAGTTTCGGCGATGCCAACGCTTTTTGGATAAGGTCATCGGTTTTCCACGAACCGACGGCGATAATTCCCCGTTTTAAACCGTGCGTCCGCAAGTGCCGGGTGAGCGACCGGGTATCAATTTCGGACAGGGCGGGGATTTGATGGCGTTTGAGATAATCGCCGAGGGATTCGGTTGCCCGCCAGTTGGAAATACGGTTGGACATGCCGGGGGAATATTCCCGCATCAGAAAACCTTGTATCCGCGGTTTGGCGGATTCGTGATCTTCGGGATTGAAACCGGTGTTGCCAATCTGCGGATACGTCATGACCACAATCTGACCGGCATAGGAATTATCGGTGATAATTTCCTGATAGCCGGTCATGGACGTATTGAAAACGACTTCGCCGGTTGATTGTCCTTCGTACCCGACGGAAACGCCGGTAAAACAGCGTCCGTCTTCGAGAGCGAGGATGCCGGGAGTCCGGTTTGTGAAAGCAAGCAGCGGAGGACATGTCATAAAGGCAGAAGTATAAACCGCAGCGGCAGGAACGTCAAGAGCGCAGCGGCAGGACAAATCCCGTCTTGCAAATACTGCCGGTTCCGGCATACTAATACCTCTACCGATGATGCATTGACCGCAGCAATGACAAAAAAACTTTTATCCGGCAACGAAGCCGTTGCACGCGGTGCCTACGAAGCCGGCGTGACTTTTGCCGCTGGTTATCCCGGCACGCCTTCCACCGAAATTCTGGAAACCATTGCCGGTAAATATAAAGACGTAATCTACGCCGAGTGGTCGCCCAACGAAAAAGTTGCCTTTGAAGCCGCTGCCGGTGCCGCCTTTGCCGGCGCAAGAGTGATCACAACGATGAAACATGTCGGTCTCAACGTTGCTGCCGATCCGCTGATGACGCTGGCACACATCGGTACGGTCGGCGGATTCGTTGCCGTCGTTGCCGACGATCCCGGCATGCACTCGTCGCAGAACGAACAAGATACCCGGCATTATGCCCGATTCGCCAAGATTCCCGTTCTCGAACCGTCCGATTCCGAAGAAGCGAAAGAATTTGTCAAACTGTCCATGCAGATTTCGGAAGAATTCAGCACGCCGGTCATTTTGCGGATGACAACACGCACTTCCCATTCCCGCAGTTTGGTCACGGAAACAGCCCGGCAGGAAACCGGCAGAGAAATTACATTTGAAAAAAATCCGCCCCGCTACATTCCGATTCCCATTTGGGGAAGACCGATGCGGCACAAAGTCGAAGAACGCATCCGCAAACTCTGCCGTTACGGCACCGGTTTTGCTGCGAATAAAATTATTTGGAACGATAAACGATACGGCATTATCACCTCTGGCATTGCGTATCAGTACGTCCGGGAAGTGTTTCCCGATGTGTCCGTGCTGAAACTGGGCATGCCTTTTCCGTTTCCCGATGAATTGATCAAAACGTTTGCCGCCGGAGTCGGGGAGGTTTTCGTTGTCGAAGAACTTGATGATTTTTTAGAAGAACATATCAAAGCGTTAGGAATTCCATGTCATGGTAAAGATATTCTTCCGAATATCGGTGAACTTTCGCCGGATGTACTGTTGAAAAATCCGCTGTTCAAAAACGCACCGACAACCGCACTCACTGCGGATCAGGATTCCATTCATACGTTGCCTGATCTTCCTGCGCGTCCGCCTGTGCTGTGTCCCGGCTGTCCGCATCGGGGCATCTTTTATGCGCTCGGGCGGCTCGATGTTGTTGTCACCGGCGACATCGGTTGTTATAGTTTGGGTGTATTTCCGCCTCTTTCCCGCATGGACACGATTCTCTGTATGGGCGGCGGTATTTCCATGGCGCACGGAATTGAGAAAGCCCAGCGAAACCGCAAGCAGCCGCAAAAGATTGTCGGCATTGTCGGTGATTCCACGTTTTTTCACAGCGGTATCACCGGCTTGCTCGACATTGCTTACAACAAAGGTGCGTCAACGATTATTGTTGCGGATAACCGGATTACGGCGATGACGGGGTATCAGGACAATCCCGGTTCAGGACGGACGCTGATGGGGGAATCGACCGGCGAGGTTTCTATCGAAGAACTCGGCAGGGCTTGCGGTCTGAAAAATGTGCGGACGGTGGATCCGCGGGACATTCAAACTGCCGCTGCGATGCTGAAAGCGGCAACGGAATCGGCGGAGCCGTGGCTGATTATCTCGAAATCGCCCTGTCCGCAGCATTTGCGTCAACTGCCGGGACCGCCGCTTTCTGTTACGGAAAAGATATGCCGGAAGTGTCAGGTTTGTTTGAAACTGGGCTGTCCTGCATTGGAAAAGATCGGCGGACGGATTCGGATCAACGAATTGCTTTGTGCCGGCTGCGGCATGTGCCGGAACATTTGTCCGGCACGGGCTATCGGGTAAGCATGAAACGGAGTTATAACATGAAGAACATTAGCCCTTTTGCGCAACTCAAATTTGTGTTTCTGTGTTAATAATCCGTAATAATCCGCATATCAGCGAGTCCGCAACAGATGCCGCCTGTGTCTGTTGCGGTAAAGATACAACATCATCTTAAACGCTTTTATCTTCGTATTAATGAAGGTTGCCGTCTTTTTTTGTCTGAAACGCTCAGCGATCAATTTCTGGGTTACTTGGGGTTTTGTTTTGCTTCTTTTGTTGTTCTTTTGCTTTTTGTGCCTGCATATGCAGTGTATATTTCAGCATCAACAGGCTATCTTCTCTTCCCAAACGTTTAATTTCTTCGGTCTTCTTTGCTATTCGTTCCTGGGTCTCTTTATCAAGAGGTACTTTCTGTCCATTGTGCCATCTCTGCATACTGTCCGGCCATTCGGGTATAAAGATATTCTCACCCTGTGGAATGCCGTTCTTGTAAACTATTCCGTCACGTGTCTCAATCTCTGGCCTTTTATCCTTAATACCGGATTGCCACCGAACACCGGCACCATCTCTTGAATATTGTTCCGCTTGTCGGTCAACTATACCATATACGATGGTCGATCTCTTATTATCTTTATAGACCATTGGTTTCTTGGCGTGTATCTGTGCCATAGCCTTGTACATATCACTCCACGGGTCTGGTGAATCGGCATCATAGACGTCACTCCAACGAACTGTGTCCCAAGTATTAGGGTCATTAGGTAATCTATATGCCATAAAAAAGTTTTCCGCTTTATAACCCTTGTCATACTCTGGTCGCGTTCCACAGTTAACGAAAGAGGAAATCGGGCGAAAAATCAACGATGCGGAAGAACGGTTCGGCTAACCGGTCAAAACGGCTGCAAGGCGGGTGAATAACCTTCCTGCGACAACGCCGTCAGAATCGATTGCTTGTGTTCGTGTCCAAATGCCTCCAGCGTGACCGCCAGTTCCGTCCCCTTGTCGCTGTTCCGGTTAATGTCCACAAACTGATTGTGCTGCAACTCAATAATGTTGCCCCGTTCCCGTGCGATAATTCCCGAAATCCGGTGCAGTTCGCCGGGTCTGTCCGG
>JAIRPZ010000131.1 GCA_031256755.1 Planctomycetaceae bacterium | reverse complement strand
CGATGGTTAGTTATTACAATTATCACTCAACAGTTGCTTCGCGACACTGATAGCGTATTGTATCTCTTGCCGTCTCTCGCCGGCATGAAGTGTATAACACACGCGGTCTTCTGGTGTTTCAAGTTTCTTCATGATCGACTTTATTTTCTCGTTTTCACACGCGTCGCCGCCTTGCACGATTCGGTGTAATGTCGTCGTGATCGCCGCCTCGGCTTCAATGCAATGCACCAAAAAATCCCGCAAATGGGATTCGAGATCTTCCGGGATTGTGTCCTTTTGTGTCCGTACACAAAACGTTTCGTATTGGTCGGCGAAATGCCAATAAGCACCGCCATCTCCGCCATTTTTGGCTAATTGCAGGATATTCTGCAACTGTTTTACTAACTTCTCGTTGCTCATTTCTTTTTTCCTTTCTATTTGGTTTTGTCAGGGCGGCGCATCATACCAAATCGCTGTGGCGACTGCAACATACCTCCATCTCTTCCTGGTCTTCGATGTCGTATAACTCGTCTTCGAGACGTGGCAAATAATCGTTTTCAAGCATCCACAACTGCTCTTTGTCATTTTCGATTTCTTCGCCGAACTCCCACGTCACCTGCAAAGTCGGTTTTTTGCCGTAAAAGGCAGTGAAAATACCTTCCTAAATTGCCTATACTGTCTAATATTTGTGAGTTTTAGGACTTTGCAGGCGACGTGGGCAACGTGGGGGCGGTATTTACAAAGATTGTATTTTTGTTATAATCGCAATGGTATTTTTACGGGGCGTAGCTCAGCCTGGCTAGAGCGCTGCGTTCGGGACGCAGAGGCCGCTGGTTCAAATCCAGTCGCCCCGATTGACGTAAAGTCAATAATATCAAGGGATTGCGACTCCCTTAAGGTTTGAAATTTCGGTTTTGTGTTTGGCGGAAAACCCATAAAACATAGGTTTTACCGTTTAATTGTAGAGGATATACACATGCCGAAATTAAAGAACAGACCGCCGAAATACTGCAAAAGCGGCAACTATGCCGTTGTCTATCATCAGAACAAGACCATTTCTTTGGGAAAATACGGTTCACCGGAATCAAAAACCGCCTATGCCCGTTTTCTTGCCGAAAGAGACAATCCTGTTCCCACTGCCCCTAACCGCTTTCGTGGCGGCAGACCGGCACTACGGACAACAGTATCACCATATGAGTACCCTATCGCTTGCGGAACTCTATGCCCGGCGGCATACGCTCGTTGCCGAGTTGACAACGCTTGATCGCATGATCGAGACGGAGACCATCGGATACTGCCAGCCCGGCGAGCGAAGAACCGCCGGAGACAAGTACCGGCATTACATTGCTGTTTTTATCACAGGAAGACATACGGCAAGACATACTGTACAACGCAGAAACAACCCGAATACGTTGCGTGTGCATATCCATAACGCAAACAAAGCCCTTAAAAAGGCGGGTTTCCCGCTAAAATCGAAACAATCTACTCGAAAGGGTACGGCTTGCGGACAATCAGAACATGATATAATCGTGATTATCGGATAGGGGATTGATCCCCCCGTATGTTCCGTTGGCCTTTTGTCTGTGCATTGGGCAAGCGGAACATGTCCGGTTTTACTAACACAGATTCATAGACATCAAGACAATGGCGAAGACAAAGCAGACGAAGGCAGCGGCAAAGGCAGAGACAAAGCCGGCAGAGACAACCGCACAAGAGTATTATCTGTCCTATTACGAAACGAAGTATCCCCCTTGCCACAGTGTTTTTGACGATGATCCGGCCGGTTTGGACGTGCAGAGGGGAAAGCCCTGTTTCACGCAGGACTACATGGACAGGGACTGTTCCCCCTGCCATACCCATCCCTGTCCTGAACAGCAAACGGTTTTAACCTACCGCTGTTCAATCGGCAAATTAACGGATGAAGAGAAGGACTTATTGCTCAAGCGAACCGGCATAATGCAAGAGGGCTTTGACTTGTCCCCCATCGAAACAGACGCATTGACCCTTGAAGAGCGTCTTGAACATCAGGAATCATTAAAGCTGTTTCGGGCGAAAGTGAGACAGCACAATGACAATGATATTTCTTTAAGGGAAGCATGGTGTGGTATCCAGTATGACGATGACATTCTTGAGCCGATGATTGTTTGCTTTAATACCGCACACGCAATCAGGGCGGTACAGCAGCAAACAAACCCTGAACCGGCAGTTCATGAGCAAATGCCGGTAAAGCCGAATGAATGGGCGGACAAACCGGAAACAATCGGATTAGACAAAGCATCGACAAAGGAAATTCTGCATAAAGTTATTACCGAAAGTAAATATATGGATGAAAAAGCAGCGGAATGGGATTTGATCAGCAGAACGGAATACGACGGGGCAGGATGGGCAGCCCTTGCAATACTTGACTTGACAAAAAATAAGAGGAATGCAATACCCGGCTCACGTGATGTAAGGAATTTAGCACAAAGGATAAGAACCGCTGTGTTAGATTTCCGTAAACGCCATAATTCCTAACTCTTGCGTTGCCGAATGACCGCCGTCGGGCGGTTTTTTATGCGCAGCAAAACGAGGAAAAACACAGCGTAACTTATTGTACAATAATGCGTTACAGCGTTTTCTTGAGTGTTCTTATTGAGCGGTTATTGAGGATGACGATTTTCTTAACCGCCGATTTTTTTCTTTTCCTGCGTAATGCCGTAAAAACCTGTATCGAACACGGTTTTACGCCTTTTTTGTTTCCGATGCGCCGCTATTCCCTTTGGAAATTTGACCGGAAGAGCCGTAAAAATAACCGGAAATTTTTGATATTGTTCATTCTGAATGGTGTCAGATTGATACTATAAAGACACCATTCTACCCTAAAAATCTTGCGCCGGGACCTATGCTGCTGATGGGAAAGAAACGTCCGCCGGAACCGGAAAAACCACCGTTTCCGCCGGAATCTGTTCATCCGAACGCTCTTCCGGCGGAAGAAACGTCTGCAATTTCATTTCAAGAATCCGGGGATGTTCTCCTGCCTGAATCGACAGTACGCCGCGGATTATCATTTTTTTGGTCAGCATTTCCGCTTCGTGCATCTGTTTCATTTTTTCGGCAATCGGCAGCAGAAACAGGTTGGCGGCAAGTGTCCCGTAAAGCGTCGTGAGAACTGCCACTGCCATACCGGGACCGACCGTTTCAGCATCAAGTTGCGTCAGCATCAGCACCAACCCGATGAGCGTACCGATCATTCCGAATGCCGGCGTGTATTTGCCGCCGTGAACGATGATGTTCCGCCCCTGCTGATGCCGGTATTGCAGCGATTCCGTTTCGCTGTTCAAAATAGTTTCGACCGTTTCAGGATTCAAACCGTCTACAGCAAGCCGGATTCCTTCCGCAAGAAATTTGTCGTCAATCATTTCCGCCCGCGATTCCAAAGCGAGCAGCCCTTCACGCCGTGCCGTTTCGGCAAGTGCCGTCATCTGACGGAGCAGACCTTTCGGATCGGTTGTCTCATTCAGAAAACATTTCCGTATAAAAACAGCCGACTTGAAAAGCGTCTTAAGCGGAAAAGCAATCATCAGAGCCGCCAGTGAACCGCCGAAAACAATGAGAAGTGCCGGCAAATTGAAAAACAGCACCAGCCCTTCCGAACTGCCGAGCAGTGCCGCAAAAAAAATCAAACCGGTGCCGAAAATCAATCCGAAGGTTGTACCGAGATTCATAAAAAACGGAAAATGCACAAATTCAGGAATTAGACAACAGGACTTATAACGATTTACGCCGGTTCTGTAAAGACGGTTTTGCAGGTTTTTCCGGTGCCGGTTTTTGTCTGTCCGTTTTTGTCTTTGGTGATTAATTCGTATGCTGAACGCATACTCTTGACTTTCGCTGAATAGACGGATTCGCAGAGTTCCCTCCTTTTTCTTGTTGCCTGTCGTCCTTTGCAGATGGCGGCAGGATTTTACCAAACAACAATTTTAGCACACGACCGGTTATTTTAACAGGAACCGCAATGTCAGCATCATCCGGTGAACAACATACAGCAGTACGCCGAATAAAATAAAAATTACCGACATTGCCAGTCCGATGTTTAAGATGCCGAGCGAAAACCATTCGGCAGTGCATTGCCAGACCGCACCCCACAGAACAGTCAAAACCATTGCCGCCAGACATAAAAACGGACCGTACGGCAAAGCAGTGCCTTTGCCAAGAAGAGCATGGATAATTCCGTAAATGAGTCCGGCAAACGGGGCGGTAAAAACAATCAGCAGGCAGGGCTGCCAGCCGAGAAATGCGCCGATCATTCCCATAAGCGTCACGTCGCCGAATCCCATCGCTTCGAAACCGAGAACGCCGCGGGCAATCAGCCGGAATCCCCAAATCAACACCATACCGGCTGTCATACCGGTCAGTGCCGATAAAAGAGCAAGACGATTGACCGGCAGCAGAAAACCAATCGGCAGGACAACGGCGGCAAGAACGAAAAATTTTGTTCTCGGTGATCGGTAAAGATAACGGCAGAAGAGCAAAAATGATTTCCGCAGCGGTAATTGACTCCGCCAAATCCGGTTGAGCATGGCAAAGCACCAAAACCACCACAAAGCGATCATCGTAACGGCTGCCGCAGCGGAATGCGTTTCTCCGGCAGGATTCGGCGACCAAAGATTCATCGGCACAGAAAGTGAAGAGTATTTCGGGAACAGAGAATCCGGCATCCAAAGAATTTCTGTAACAGGAAGTGCGGTTTGCGGCAGCAAGGCGGCAAAGATCAATGCCAGTAATGTACCGGGAACGGTGATTATATCGGAGATCACCATATCGTCAAAGTCGGTGAGTGTTGCTGTCAGCAAAAAAACAGCAAAGATAATATGCACAGCAAACCGGCACAAAGCGGTCTCTGCGGATTCCGGCGGCAGTCCGGCGGGCAACAGGAATTGCCGATTGGTTTCCAGTCCATAGAGAGCGGCGGTACCGATTGCGGTGAAAAACACAACGCCGAGTGACCGCATGGAAAAAGGAGATCGGCAGCGGCGGATATAGCCGAACCGGTCGACAAACCGGTTGATTCCGATTCCAAGTGTCGCGCCGATGATCATGCAGAGAGCGTAAGCAGGCATTGCTGTATTTTATCTCGTCCGGCAGATTTTTACAAGCGGACTGATAATTCTATACGTCTTCATGCTGCATAGATGCTTCAATCGTCAACGCCCGGTTCGGGATTGGAATCGCTACGCAAATCTCTTGGACAAAGTTCATTATAAAAAGACATACCCTATGACCATTTGCATCGTGAATGGCAATTCCCTGCAACTCTTTTTTGTTGAGCGTCCGGCTGCCGGAAGTTTGCCGCCGGCATTGAAAAAAAGAAAAAAATCTGTAAACTCTCTAAACCCTAACAATGAAAAGTTATGGAACAAGTCAAATGACGGCAACGCCGATTGATTTTTCTCCGTTATGAAATTCATCCGTAAACTTTACGATTGGACGCTGTCATGGGCAGAAACCCGCTACGGCAGTCCTGCTCTGTTTGTGATGGCGTTTGCCGAAAGTTCCTTTTTTCCGATTCCGCCGGATGTCCTGCAAATTGCTCTGTCTGCCGGTAAACCGCTGCGGGCGTTTTGGTATGCCGCCGTCAGTTTAACCGGTTCAATACTCGGTGCGCTGCTCGGTTATTACATCGGTTTCAAACTTTGGGAAATGACGCAGCATTTTTTCTTTACTTACATTCCCGGTTTCACACAAGATCATTTTTCTTATGTACAGGGTCTTTATGAACAAAACGCTTTTTGGGCAATTTTTACGGCGGCTGTTACACCAATCCCCTATAAAGTCTTTACGATAGCGGCGGGAACGTTCAGCGTTTCCCTTCTTACATTGGTCATTGCATCCATTGTCGGTCGGGGATTGCGGTTCTTTGCTGTTGCGGCACTGATGTACTTTTTCGGGGCTGCTGTCAAAAATTGGATCGACCGCTATTTCAACGGGCTGACCATCGTGTTCACGATTCTGCTCATCGGCGGCTTTGCGGTGATCAAACTCCTTTTCTGAAAGAAACCGATCAACAACGGACATTCCCGCTGTTGATTTTTGCTGTCGGTGATTGTCGTGAGGCGGTTCCGCTTACGGCGTTTTCGGATTCACTTTAATTGCCAACTCCTCCAACTGTTTCGTCGCGACGGTGCCGGGTGCGCCGGTCATTAAGTCCGATGCCTTTGCGGTCTTCGGAAACGCAATGCAGTCCCGAATGTTGTCCAGACCGCCGAATAACATCACCAAACGGTCCAAACCCAACGCAATCCCCCCATGAGGCGGCGCACCGAATTGCAATGCGTCCAACAGAAAACCGAATTGCTCCTTCGCCGTTTCCGCCGATAATCCCAGCAGCCCGAATACCTTCGCCTGCACACCGGAATCGTGAATCCGCATCGTTCCGCCTCCCGCCTCGAAACCGTTCAACACCAAATCATACGCCTGCGCCCGGATAGCCGCCGGGTCGGAATCAATAAGCGGCAAGTCGCTTTCCAGCGGAGCCGTGAACGGATGATGCATCGCTATCCAGCGTTGTCCGTCCGCGTCCCAGTCGAACATCGGAAACCTGACCACCCAGCAGAAATTCATTTCCTTCGGGTCAATCAGTTTCAATTCCGCAGCCAGCCGGCGGCGGAGTCCGTTCAGCACTTTACACGTCACCGCAAACGTGTCCGCCGAAAACAGCAGAAAATCGTTTGGCTCCGCACCAAGCCGTCCGGCAATGGACGCAAGTTGCTCGTCTGTAAAATTCTTCGCCATCGGACCGGCAAGTCGACCGTCCGCATCCGCTTTCAGCCACGCAATTCCCTTGGCACCGAATTGGTCAATGACCCACGCATTCAAACCGTCAATGTCTTTCCGCGAATATTTTTCCGCCGCTCCTTTGACGTTGATGGCGCGGACACGCCCGCCGGTATCGGCTGCACTGCGGAAAACGCGGAAATCAACCGTTTTCGCAATGTCGGTCAGGTCAATCAGTTCCATCCCGAAACGGAGGTCAGGCGCATCGTGTCCGAAACGCTCCATCGCTTCGTCATAACTGATTCGGGGAATCGGCAGCGGCAATTCACGTCCCAGAACGTCTTTCATCAGACGAACCATCAAGCCGCTGATGATGCCGATAATGTCTTCCATTTCGGCAAAGGACATTTCCAAATCCATTTGGGTAAATTCCGGCTGCCGGTCGGCGCGGAGGTCTTCGTCCCGAAAACATCGGGCGATTTGAAAATAGCGGTCATAACCGGCAATCATCAGAATCTGCTTGTAGAGTTGCGGCGACTGCGGCAGTGCATAGAATTGCCCCGGCGCGATGCGGCTGGGAACGAGATAATCCCTTGCACCTTCCGGTGTACTTTTGCCGAGCATCGGCGTTTCGATTTCGGCAAAACCGAGTTCGTCAAAATAATCCCGCATCACTTTGGTTATCCGGTGCCGGAGCAAAAGTGTTTTCTGCATTGCCGGACGGCGGAGGTCGAGATAACGGTATTTCAGGCGGGTTTCTTCGGCGGGAATTTCCGGTGCAGAGGGTTGAAACGGCACGACGGCAGTCCGGTTGAGGACGGTCAGCGAATCGGCATCGATTTCGATTTCGCCGGTTGGAATTTTCCGGTTGACGATGCCTTCCGGCCGCGGCTGCACGTTGCCGGTGATTTGGACGACATCTTCGGGATGCAGGGTGCGGACGGTTTCGGCGAGAGCGGGATTTTTCTCTTGCAGAAAGGTGATTTGCGTCAGACCGTACCGGTCGCGCAGATTAAAAAACAGAACGCCGCTATGGTCGCGGACGGTTTCCACCCAGCCGGCAAGCGTTACGGTTTGCCCGCTGTGTGTTTGCCGCAGTTCACCGCAAGTGTGAGTTCGTAACAAGGGAAACGAAAGGTTAGAATTGAAAACGAAAACGTTATGATACCATAATTGAGCCGCCGTTTGTATCCCTGTTTGTTATTTCTTTCTTTTTGGTAAAATAGGGGCAATGAAATAAACTTACCGGCAACGTGTGGTCGGCAACGTATTTTTGTGTCGGATTTACCCCCCCCGATTAACATGAACCCGAAGGAGATTACAATGACAAAAAGCAATCCTCAATCCTCAATCCTCAATCCTCAATCCTCAATCC
>JAIRPZ010000056.1 GCA_031256755.1 Planctomycetaceae bacterium | reverse complement strand
GAAGTGTACTGCCGACATTGAAATCGGTCAGCGTTCCACATCGTTCTGCGAGTTGGTGAACATTGTCCGGGCAACGGCGGAAGTCGGCAAGACCATCGGCTGGGACCCGGTGAACGAGAAATTCATCGGCAATGACAAAGGGAACGAAATGCTCTCGCGTCCCCGCCGCAAGGGATGGGAACTGCCGGAGTTGGGATAATCCCGTTTGCGGCGCAGCAGTCATCATTCCGTACTCGCCCCTTGCACGGCGGGTGCGGAATGTGTTTTACGGCTTAAATCTTCTTTTTAACGGAATAATTCCGTTCCGGTTTCGCCTCTTTGGCAACCGTTAACTCCGCCAGAAAGCCAAGCCCGATAAACGTGATGCCGCAGAAAACAGGTATTGTTGCGCTGCTGTATGCGAGTACGGTCGAAACAAATACGAGAACAGGGTACGACTGGGAAAGAACATTGTCAGGGTTCGGCGGAACACTAAATGATGTATACCATACATAACTAAATTGCAGCAGGAAATTGATCATTCCCCACGCAATCATCAGCAAACCAAGAGTTCCTAAAAAATGCTGCGGACGCTGTCCGTACCGGGTGACGAACCAAATGGAAATCAAGTCAAGAAACCCTTTGGCGAATCGGGCAAAACCGTACTTGGAATGACCGAATTGCCGGGCGCGGTGCTGCACCACTTTTTCGCCGACTTTGTACCCTCTTGCCGCTGCCAGTACCGGTATGAACCGGTGCCGTTCGCCGTAAAGATCGACTTCGTTCAGCACTTCGCGGCGGTAGCATTTCATGCCGCAGTTGTGATCGTGCAGTTTTACGCCTGTCAGGCGGCTTACGGCTCCGTTGAAGATGCGGGACGGATAAACCTTATGCCAAGGATCGTGACGGCGTTGTTTCCAGCCGCTGACGACATCAAAGCCGGAATCGATCAGCCGGAGAAAATCGGGAATTTCCTGCGGATCATCCTGCAAATCGGCATCCATCGTGAGGACAAAATCCCCTTTTGCCTCGTGAAAACCGGCTTGCAGAGCCGCTGCTTTGCCGAAATTGCGCCGGAACCGAACCGCACGAATTCGCGGATCGGCTGCGGACATTTTTTCGATAAGTGCCCAACTGCCGTCTGTCGAACCGTCATCGACAAAAATCATTTCGACATCATAATTATTTGCGTCGGCAACTTCACTGATTTCGCGGTGCAGTTGTCCGATGCTTTCTTCTTCGTTGTAAAGCGGAATCACGATTGACAGCATGGTTTTGTCGGATAAATTCGGCATTTTTTCGGAAAGTAAAAAACCGGACACGGTGGTATTATACTCTGCCGCTCCGCACATGTCCACTGCATCTTTTGTACGGGCATGAAACGGCCAACTCATGCAGCACCGGAAACCGTGTTCTTGCTGCGAACTGCTCGTTTTGCTAAAATAAATGTACGCTGCAATAAGAGTACGAATCCTTTCTGAACCATTATGCCGCTGAACGATTTACACAACCGGATTGCCGCCAATGTTGCCGAAGTCCGGCAGCGGATCGATCATGCAGCGGTGAAAAGCGGACGGAAAGGAACGGATGTACGTCTGACCGCTGTCAGTAAATATGTCCAAGCCGGCGATGCAGTGATTGATGCATTGACGGCAGCCGGCTGTTCCGATCTCGGCGAATCCCGTCCGCAGGTGCTGCTGGAAAAATATTTGTATTACTGCACCCGCGACAATTGCATGCCAATCCGGTGGCATCTTATCGGGACATTGCAGCGGAATAAAGTACGCAAAATTCTTCCGGCTGTCTGTCTCATTCATTCTCTTGACTCCGTTAAACTGGCTGAAGCCGTTCATCGGATTGCGGAAGAAGAACATCTTCCGCCGGTTCACTGTCTTCTGGAAACATTTATTTCCCGGGATGCCGATAAACGGGGAATTGCACCGGAATCAGTCCTGCAAACGCTGGATCAAATCGGCTCTTATCCGAACATTGTGATTGACGGTTTAATGGGAATGTCCGGCTTGCAATCGGAAGCAAAGGAGATTCACCGCGAGTTTGCGCTGCTGCGGACAACGGCAGAGCATGCCCGGCAGCGGGGACTTCCCCCGAATGTCCGGCTTTCAGAATTGTCGATGGGCATGAGCGGCGACTTTGAAATTGCCGTTGAAGAAGGTGCCACCATTGTCCGTATCGGCTCTTTTTTGTATCAGTAAGTATGTGTCGGGATGGAATTTGCCGAATGGACGGTTCGGCAAGGTTTAACCTTTTTTCTTGCTGCCTGCCGTCCTTTGCGGACGGCAACAGGGTTTGACCAAAACAACAATTTAGTACACGCCCCGAACATGACCGCCAATTACTCTTTTTCCCGCAATTTCGGATAGGAGTATTTGGGATTTTGGTAATCGAAATCCTCGTCCGTTAATTTGACATTCAGATTCAAATCAATATACGAATACGCCTCGATCAGCATCGGCGGTTCCCCCGCTTTTTTTGCCCAATCGTAGGATTCATACTGAATCGGCACATTCAGTTCCTTATCCACATAGATCCGGGCAATATGGAAAATAAACTCCTTCCGGGGAACCGGATGGGTTACCTGAATCAAGGTACATTCCCGCGGCGGCTTCTTGTAATTTCCATCCTTATCCTTCACGCCGCCGATTTTACAGTCCTCTTTATACGAAACATCGCATTCGCCGTATTGGGAATCCTTGCGTCCGACTTCGAGTAATTTATCCACTAAATTCAAAATGCCCATCTCGGTAATCGGATACTTATTGCCCCGCATCGCAAGAATTCCGTTAGGGTCGAGTTTCAGTGTGCCGACCATTTTTTGTACACCAACCCCGTGAGCAAACAGTTTGCTGTCGTTCTGACCGCGAACGTAAATCGCTTCCTGTCCGTTCATTTCTTTCGGAAACCGGAATTTGATATAGACACTGAACGGATTATGGCGAACCTTCGTTTCCATAATTTGAAACCCCTGCACAACACCGCCGATACATTCCTGTTTCTGCACGGTTGCGGTGTACCCTTTGATGTCCGCAATTTTCGGTCTTTCCCGTTCTGCCCAGCGGATCACCGGAATCAGCGGATGTTCCGCCGGTTGCGGAGGTGCCTCAGACTTCGTTGTTTCCGCAGCCGGTTCCTGACAAAGAACCGTTACGCCGGACAACAGACAAACAGCGGCACAAACTCTCAACAGGTTCCGTACCCCTAACACTTTTACAGGTTTGTTGCTCATCATTCTTTATTACTTTCCAGAATTCCTTCCCGAACTCTGCACACCGAAAGGCGGCATTTACACGGTATCGGCTATCTGCCTGCTGAAAATGCGGATATTTACGGTAATTATTACCAACATATCCTTGTCTGTATACGCCGGTGTGCTATAATGACCGGAATTATCTGCTCATTTTGCCTTATTTTGCACGGCAGTACCCCTGATTATGCAGATTTCAGAAATTTCGATCAATCCCATTTTATCAGAGCCGTTCCGGGAAATCGGGTACGCGGTCTATCGGAAAGACCGAAATGACTGCTTCGTCATTGACCCCGGCTTGGAACCCGAAAATTATCTGGCGTTTTTTGATTCGCAGAAATTGACCCCGGCGGCGATACTGATTACACACGGACACAGCGATCACATCGGCGGTATACCGGCAATCCGTAAAAAATGGAAAAACATCAAAATCTATACAGGGGAACATGAAGCCGAAAAATTAGTGGATCCCTATCAAAACCTTTCCGCAATGTTCGGTTTTCCTCTTACGGTTCCGGCAGCGGATGTTTTGCTCAAAGAAGGGGAAAACCTGAATACGGCAGGCATTTCTATAGAAGTCCGGCACGTACCGGGACACAGCAAAGGGCATGTCATTTACTATATTGCCGCTGAACCGCACGGAGCCGTATTTGCCGGAGATGTTCTTTTTCGCGGAACAATCGGGCGCAGTGATCTGGCTGACAGCGATCCGGTCATTCAAATTCCGATGATTCAATCAAAGGTTTTATCGCTGCCGGACAATACACTTGTTTATCCGGGACATGGGGCGCAGACAAGCATCGGCGAAGAAAAGAGGAATAACCCGTTTTTGCAGTAGCACCTTTTTGTCATAAAACATTGCATCATCAATCGTTTTTGGCCATAATTTTCCACCAATCGTACAGTCGCGGTTTTTTTCCGAGTAAATGACAAATGTATTGATTTAATGTTCCGCGGATTTCCCGCAATGTTTCTTTGCGGATCGACGTTTTTTTCCATTCTTCGGTCCGGTCAGCGGGATTGATCAGGATTTCCCATTTTTTCAGTGTTTCTGCCGCCATTCGGATTGTCTGCCGGTATCCCGGCGCACAGAGCGGACACAGAACACCGCCGTCTGAAAGACCGAATGTTACATAATCTGCCGATTTGTATTCGAGAGGTAGACCGCATCCGATGCAATGTCCCAGCATCGGTCTATGTCCCGTCATTTGCAGCAAACGTCCTTCAAACCGGATCAATGTTCTCATCACGAATGAACATTCTTCGAGCAGATGCAGGGCTTTGACCGCCAAATCATACAAAGCAGGCATGGGGTCTTCCGGTTCGATGAAAAGATCAAGCAGTTCGGCAACATAGAAACTGCCGAGTACGCCGGAAAGATTTTTCGGCATGATATGAAAACGGCGGATTAATTTGGATTCCGTAAGCAGATCCAGTGCATCGCCCCGCTTTGGAATAAATGTCACGGCAACGTGAGAAAGAATATCCAGCGAGGATTCGAAGGGACTTTTCAGCCGTCTTGCCCCTTTTGCCAAGGCCTCGATTTTACCGAATGGCCGTGTGTAAAGCGTAACAATCCGGCTTGTTTCGCTAAAATCGACAGTCCGTATGACGACGGCATCCGCAGACAGCATGGAAATGTTCTTTTCCGGTAAAATCTTTTGCCTGTTTTGCCCATTTTACTGAAACGGCAAAAGAAAAACAACCTGTAATTCTTACCATTTTTCTTTTTTTTCTTTCCGCATTCAAGATAGACAAGGAGTTTTTCCGATAGCGATAATGCCCTGAAAAAGTTTTGAGGCGTGCGGAGGGCACGTTCAGGGAAAGTCAGAAGCCGATAGGAAAGATTGGGGCCGTGTGTCGGCTCGTCGGGACTGACACAATAACCAAATTA
This sequence comes from Planctomycetaceae bacterium, assembly GCA_031256755.1. Classification (GTDB taxonomy): domain Bacteria; phylum Planctomycetota; class Planctomycetia; order Pirellulales; family Thermoguttaceae; genus WRKP01. Next base: position 8,312 of record JAIRPZ010000056.1, on the reverse strand, counting down.
TTCCTTGATTCCAAATCGGTTTCGGGGAACCAACCTAGGAAAAGGAGAGTTTATCCTATGAAATCCAGCGTTTTGACGGCAACTCTCGTTGTTGCCCTGTTGATGGGAGTGAAGGGATTCGCAAGTCCTTGCGATCCCTTATGCGACCCTTGCGGAGCATGCAACAGTTGTGCCAAGCCATGCGACCTGTTTTCAGGTCTGAAAAAATTAGTGAACGGGACCCGCGTCAATGACTGCGGTCCTTGCAACGGAGTCGTTGCCTGCAATCCGTGCGATGAAACGCAATGTGATCCGTGCGGCGAAGTCGGTTGCAATGACACTTGTGTGCCGAAAATTGAATTAGGCAAACGGCTGCGGAATCTTTTCGCATCAAAAGCATGCAATCCTTGTGATCCTTGCGGGACGGAATGCAAGCCCTGCGATGATACCCAGTGCGATCCGTGCGGCGAAGTCGGTTGCGATGATGTTTGTGCAGCACCGAAATTCACTTTTCGGAAACTGTTCCAAGGTTTCAAAGTCCGCGGATGCGAAACCGACTGCGGACCGAAATGTGATCCGTGTGAACCGTGCAATACCCAATGTGATCCTTGCGATCCGTGCGGCAACGACTGCACGCCTTGCGGAGATTGCAACAGTCCTTGCCGGGGACATCTGATTGACCTGCCGCGGCTCAACTTGAAGAAACTGTTTGACGGACTTCGTCCCGCTTGCAACACCGGTTGTGATCCGTGCGGCGAAGTGAAACCTTGCGACGACTGCAAATAGTCAGAACCGATAAGCCAAGTAAGTTTCCAGCCCTCCGAAGCCGATAATAGGCAGAGGTTCAGCCGTCGGAAGACAGCGTGTCATCAAAGTATCTTGCCGGAGTATTCCGGTAAGATACTTTTTTTCTATCCGAACCCGATCAGAGACAAACCGGTATTCACTGCACCGGTACTCATCACCACTTCATTCGGAATATAATGCTCAAAACTGTCGAGCAGCATTACGATAATCAGTTCCCAGCCGTTCATCAGCACGAAAAGCATCAACTTAAAAGGCAGTGAAATGATCACCGGCGGAAGCATCATCATTCCCATTGACACCATCACACTGGATATGATCATATCGAGAACAAGAAACGGCAAATAAATTTGAAAACCGATGACAAAGGCCGTTTTCAGTTCGCTCAACATAAAGCCGGGCAGCAGTGCCGCCCATGGGACATTCCGCCATGTCATCACTTCCGGTGCCTTGTAATCCCGAATGTAACCGAGAAATGTCATGACGGTATCTGTATTGCCGCAGCGTTCAATTTGTGCCGCCATAAATTGCCGAACCGGTTTTTCCGCTTTGCTCCAAGCGACTTCCAAACCGATGCGCCGCTCCTGAAACGGCAGCACCGCTTCCATATACACTTCCGACCAGACCGGCATCATCACTAAAAACGTAACAAAAAGCGATAAAGCAGTGATGACTTGGCTCGGCGGCAGTTGGTTCGTACCGACGGCTTGCCGGAGAATAGCAAGGACCGTCATCACGCGGATATACGAGGTTGTCATAATCATGATGGACGGCGAAAGTGTAATCACGGTCAGCAAGACCATGATTTGCAGTGTGGAAACCAATCCGTCCGGGGAGCGTAAAAAGTCCACGCCGGGCAGAACCTGCGGCGGGACACGGAGCGACATATCACCGTCTTGAGCAGGGGTTTCAGGATACGGCGGATCGGGAACCGGCGTGGATTTGAATTGATTATCAGACCAACGGTTGACGGCGGCATTGTTGGAATCGTAATCATGCGGATTCCAGAGATGCGGTTCGGTGCGTGCCGCATAACGTCCTTCCGGCGGACGGCGGGGATTGTAATTATTGTACGTTGCTGCCTGACCGAATACGGCGACCGGCAGACAAAACGTTAAAACAAAAAGGAATACGGCTGCAAATTTTGGCATCACTGCCGGAACGGTAACGATTTTGGCGGAGCGTGTCCAGAGTGAATTAGTGAAAGCCGTCTCCCCCCTTTGCTTTTCACTGCCGGAAGGGTTATAATGAGAGTAAACTTACTCGTACTTCCTGCTTTAAGGAGAATTCAATGAGACAAATCCTGAAACAATTACCGATTTTTTCCCTTTTTGTTCTTGCCGTTTTTTCGTTGACCGTGTTGCCGTTTGCGGCGGATCTTCCGCTCAAGCCCGTCAAAGCCATCGAACTGCCGGACGGACAACTTCATCCTGACGGTATGACCGTCAATCCCCGGACAAAAGACATCATTCTTGCTGTTCCGCTTGTCGGTGATAAGGGCCATGCCTGTCTTTACCGCATTGACGAAAACGATCATGCCGAAAAGTATTTTGAGATTCCGGCTCATCCCGAAACCGGACGCTCGACACCGCTCGGTATTTCCTTTGGTCCCGACGGACATCTTTACGTTGCCGACAGCCAGTGTCTCGGCGGTGACCCGAACCACAAGTCACGACTGCTGCGGGTTTACCACAATAAACAGGGCAAACCGATTCGCTGCGAAGTTCTTGTAACCGGAATTTGTCAGGCAAATGGTTTGGAAATTTTCGGCAGCAAGATTTACGTTGCGGAGACGCAGATCACGCCGGCAATTACCGAAATGCCGATGACAAGCGGTGTTTTCTGTTTTGATATTAACGAATTCAACGGAGTTCTTAATGCCGGTAAAAGACGCGGATTTCATAAGCCGATTGAAGTTGCCAAATACGGCAAAGACCCCCATTTTATTTTCAGTTTCCAAACGACGGATGCCGACCGGAAAGGAGAATGGAAGGTTGGGGCCAACGGCATAGGTTTGTCGCCGACGGGCGAAACGCTGTACGTTGCCAATTTCGGCGATAAAAAAATTATCAAAGTTGATCTCGGCAGGAAAGGTAAAAAAATTCTTTCGTCTTCCGACATCAATGACGGCAACGGTCCCAATGAAAGCGTGGACGGTTTGAAGGTTTGTCCCAAAGGGTACATTTTCTTTGCTGATTACGTTGGAAATGCCGTTTGCGTGATGAATCCGGCAAATGGAAAGACCGTTGTTTTGGCAAAGAATGCACTGAATCCGGGAGAGGCAGACAAAAAGGCGGGTGCGCTTGACCGGTGTTCCGAAGTTTGTCTGCGCGGTTCGAAACTCTATGTTTCCAATATTGACCTGACAGACACAAGCAAGCCGCATACGGTCAGCGTTTTCGACATTCAGGGCATCAATTTCGACGAACTCCTGAAATAGACGGCAACGTTATTTTCAAGAATTTTTCGGAATCTAACCGCAACGGGCTGTTTCGCGTTCCCTCCCTAACGGGAGGGATACCGCTATTTCCTGTTCTGTTTCGTGATCCGGTCTATTTTTACGCAACTCTCCCCGCAGGACAACTAATTCTGCCGGCGCGTCGATTCCCAACCGCACGCGGTCGCTCCCGTTACGGACAACCGTAATCGTAATATCGTCTCCAATATGAATTTTCTCTCCCTCCTTGCGAGTCAACACCAACATAACAAACTCCTTGATAATAACGTATCTTTATGGATTTTCAACAAACAATATGGAGACGTTTCGTAATACTTTTTGTCATTTTTCTTATTTCCCCGTCTATTCTCTATTTCTCAATTTTGCCGACTGCCCTCCTAGTCATCATTATATCGTCAAGAGAGAGAGGGAAACTTTGAAAAAAAGAAGCACCGGCGGCGGACTTGGGACGATCTCAAAAACATTTTCGGACGGCTGTGGTTTTGCAGCCCTTATGATAGCGACGGTTTTTTGCGGCGTTCCTTCCATTTTTTCAATTCTTCCGCCAAGTTGCGTTCACGAATTTGCACGGCATTGCCGTCCGACCCGATAATGTTCACTATCGGTATTTTCCACCACCAAGAAACCGTCCAATGCCGGAAATATAACCGCTTTACGTTCTCATCATGAATATCTTTATTTTTCATCTCTTCGGCATTTTCCAGTAAATCATCAAACGGTTTATCCGCATACGGATCCATCCAGCAAAACATGTGTCCCGCATCAACAACTGCCCAACCGCTGCCGCTGTCGATTCGGAGATACTGACAGTTTTTATAGTCTGGATAGATATAAGATTGTCCGCTCGGACAACGATAAAAATAAGCGGCTTTTTCATGAAACGTTTGATTGTATTCACTGTCCCACGGTTCATCTTGCCGGATTTGCCGGTAGAGTTCCGACGGACGGATATCGCCGTTGTCTTGACAATAATTCGGCAATTTCTCGAAATAGGGCAGCAACAGCACCCGCCACGAGTGCAGCGGTTTACCATTTTCGTCCGTTGTATAAAGCGGCGGCGGTGAACCATGTTCGGCAATGTACACATGCACCGCATCAACAATGAGCCTCAGATGGGAAAGACAACACAACCCTCTGGCATTTTCACGTCTAACTGGTTCTGCCGCTATCTGTAGCGAAAATAAAAACATAAAGAGGATAAAAATGGTTCCGCAGCCGATACAGCAGCCGGACTTTAATTTGTTTTTACGTTTACGTTGTGCAGGAGTCGGAGTATCCATCGGACGGCAGATAATAGAGCAGAGCGTTCATTTACCGCTCATGATAACAACAGCCCGCTGCGGCTGCAACGGACACAATAACCGGACAACGACCGGAGAGGACAGGATTCGAACCTGCGGAACCCGTACGGGTTCACGGATTTAGCAAACCCGCGCATTAGACCACTCTGCCACCTCTCCTTTTCCTTTGTGTAGGGCATTATACCGTTTCTTCACGTGTTGTCAAGGCGGATTATTGTTCTTTCAGCAGAAATTTCACCGAGTTAAACATCAGATTTCGGAACGGTTCGAGTTCCCAATCGTCCCAGTGTCCCAGCGCAGTGTAAATCACTTTATCGCCGTTCAGCCAGAACACCGGCTCATCTTGTTTCGGATTCTTGCCCCGAAGCAGCACTTCCGCCTTATCTGACCGCAGCGGCGTTTGCCGGTACATCCAGTCCGCACAGTGGAACGGCTGCACATTTTGCAAAAGCGGGTGTTCCTCTTTACCGGAAACAACCGACACGTCCGTACCGGTGTTTTGTTTGCGCAATTCCTCATCGTAACCGTGATAGTTGCCCCCCAAAACGTCTTTGTCGAACTCCGCCCAGCGTTCCAGCCCGTCCAAATCCTTCCCCGGATTAAAGGCAACGCAGGAAGTCCGAATTGCAAAAACCGGTTTGCCGCCGGCAATATACTTTTTGATTTGCGTCATTTGTTCCGGCGGCAGCGCACGGCGGCGGACAGACAGCACCATTAAATCGGCATCGTCCAGAATTTGCAGATTTTCAATGTTGTGGCGGCCTTCGCCGTCCGTTTTCGGAAGACCGATCGCAAAACCGCAATGGTAATTTTGCAGCGTTAATTCATGGGCGAACTCCGGCAGCCGCTGATCAGAACGGTATTCCCCTTCCGCCGTCACAAAAGCAATCCGCTTCCGTTTGTCGTCCGAAAACCGGTACTGTTTTTTACCGGTAAAAATGGAAGAAACAATGCTCGGACAAACATACGTTTCAATGTATGCAACCATTAAATCGTTGCCGGAATGATGAGCGCACTGCGGTTTTTCCGAGTTGAACATCGTATCGGTCATATCCCGCATCAGCACAACATTCATACCGAGTTGTTTCATTGCCCGAAGCCCGAAGGGACGACCGATAACACACATATTTGTTGCGACACCGGTCAGAATGACGTTTTTGATTCCTTTCGCTTTGAAATATCCGGCAATTTCCTGCCGGGAATCGCTGATGATGTCGTTGCCGGCAATTGTGAGCAATTCCGACTGCCGCGTCCAATTAGCGGTGATTTTGCATTTCGGCGAGTCCTCGCAGCCGCCGTTGCTGCCCGGCTCAATCGGAAACTTTTGCCCCTTTTCCGCCGGCAAATTCCTCTCCCATCCGGTCGGCTGTGCGGTATCTGTGTATTTGATTGCTTCTTTCCGCTGCGGAAAATCCGCATAGAATTTCATGGTTTCACTGGGGGCGTGAACGATGGAAACTCCTTTGTCTCTGGCGGCTTTGAGTACCGGTTCGAGAGCGGCGGCAAGTTCGGTGAACCGTGCGGTCGAATGTTTGCACCAATGCTGATCCCACATATCGCAAACGATGATTGCGGTTTCTTCCGGTTTCCACTCTTCGACCCGGTTGACGAGGGAAAGTTTTGTTTTGTTCCATTTTGCCGGAACCCGCTGCTGCATCGAAACGTTGAAGGTTTCCGCTTCGGCAAAAACGGTCGTCAGACCGGTCAATAACAGGGCAAAAAAGAGGGTGCGTGTCATGAAATTCTCCGTTGTGGTTGAATTAAGGAATAAAAGCAGAAAAAACTGCGGTCTTTTTATAACCGAAAAGAGACCGGTTTTCAAGCGAGTATCCCGCAGTATGGAGAAGAATTGAAAATTGATAATCAGGAAGACGGCAGACAGCAGTTTGCAGAAAAAAAGATACCTGCAACCTTTCCCCTTTCTTGCTGCGGAATCTGCCGTCTCTCGAATTATCAATTAAAAATATGCCCGTCCGGCAAGGACTACGGCGATTTGCTTTCTCCTCCGCAGCGGGAACCGAGTGCGCCCCAAACGCCAAACGGACTCGGCGCATCCGCTGTCGTTGCCGCCGATATGACCGTATTCAGTGCCGGCCCGGCATCAATTCCTTTGTTGATAAACGTCACCGAACCGTCTGCCCGCGAACACTGAACTCCGCCGGTATGCATGCTTGTCGGTGTCACGATCCCCAATTCACCGTCTTTCCTGCTGTGGCAAGACGGACCGTTAGGCGGTATCACCGTGAAAAGTCCGCTTAACATAGCGTCCCAATATTTTAAGCCGAACCCCGCAGCACCTTGTGCTTTATATTGTCCCGGATTTGCCGGGTCAACCCACTCGGTACACTTCGACCGGTCGCTGAAATAATTGTTCGGTCTGCTGCCGCTAATACCGCCCAAACTATTATTCATGTACACTCCGTCAAGCAGCATCCAAGAGGACCATGAGTCGGTAGAACCAACAACACGTTCACTCATCAGAAGGGTATTGCTTGTCCCGTCGGTGAACGCCTCGAAACTATAACCAGCAAGGGCAGGGTTGCCGCCATTTACGTCGTTGTCGACTGCCGTTGCCCAGCCGAACGCTCCCCGCTGCCAGGGAATCGTACTGTAGGCACTTGTGTATCCTTGGTAGTGATTCCAAGGAGAATCGCCGTAGAAAAAACCATAGTTCGCTTTTACTTTAGTAACGCTGTCCATACGGTAAGGATCGGAAGGGCAGAGAAAGATTTCGACGGAATGATTTCTGGGATCGTTCATATCGGAAGAGGTTACCGCCGGAAGTCCGGAGGGATCGACTGTCGAATTTTTCCATAGTTCGTATAGGGCGGCTTGCTCGAAAAAAGGAAGGAAGAGCATTTTGCCGCTGAACCGAGCCCACATAGTGCCTTTGTATTTGCTGAGATTTCTGCACTGACCGGCGGGCAAGGTGCCGTAGGTTTCGTGATAGGTGTTGCTGGCGAGGGCGAGTTGCTTCAACTTGTTCTGACACTGCATTTTTCTGGCACTTTCCCGTGCCGCTTGAATAGCGGGCAAGAGTAAAGCGATGAGCATGCCGATAATGGCAATAACGACGAGGAGTTCGATAAGGGTGAATGCCGCAAAATAGACGGCAGATTGCGGATGGCAGACGGCAGCAGAAGGATTACCGTCTGCGGTCTGATGCCCGGCGAGATCAAATTGTCCCCCCCCCCGTTCTTTTGCCTATTTTACTACGTATTTCAGCGTTTGTAAGGGTTTTGCCGGTGATTCCGGTTGTCAAACCGGCGGCGGAAGCGGAAAATGTCTGTTTCCCGTTTTGGACTGTACAGCCGGTGATTTCGTGAACCGGTGTCAAAATTTTCGTACTCATTGTATTTCTCCTTTTCATAAAAAGAGGTAAAAAAATAACTACGCCGACGTGACGTATCTATGTCTAGTATACACCGAAACCGGAGGATTGTCAACAGCGGAAAACAGAAATGGGGAAAATTGTTCCGTTGCGGGGGAAATTGGCGGGGGCGTTGTGCTGATTTTGCTTTCATCTCTGAGAACGCCGTTTCACGCCCATTGACATTTGTTGACGGATTAATTATCATTGCAGAGCGTATCCTTTCTGGACAATATCCGCTCAAATAAACACATGACCATTAGAACTGCTGTCTTCTTATCTTTGTTTCTTTCGGTTGTTTTCGCTGCTGCCAATGAACCGGACACTGCTCTTGATGCGGAGTATGCCGGCGAGTTTGCCCGACTGGAACGGGAAATCGCCCAAAAAGCCCGGTTCAGCA
>JAIRPZ010000256.1 GCA_031256755.1 Planctomycetaceae bacterium | reverse complement strand
CCCGCTTCTTCTTTTGAGCGGGGAGTGTCTGTTCGTTTGCAGACGTGGTATAATGCGTCTGCATGTTCACCTTCACGGCAACTTCGCTCTTTTTCGGCGGTTTGGCAGCGGCAGGCATTCCCGTCGTTCTGCACTTTCTGATGCAGGGAAAACCGAAACGGATCGAATTTCCCGCCGTCATGTTTCTTGTCCGAAAAATCGAAACACACCGCCGGAACTTCCGCCTGAAATATCTTCTTTTGCTCGCTCTCCGTATCCTGCTTTTCGTTCTGATGGGATTGGCATTGGCAAGACCGGTTTTCAAAACGGGCTGGCTTGCCGGTGCCGTCGGCGGTTCACGCGATGCACCGATTGCCGCCGCCGTTGTCATTGATACTTCCATCCGTATGAATTACATCGCCGAAAACAAAACACGGCTCGATGCCGCTAAAGAAGCCGCCGGAAAGATTCTTCATCAAATTCCGCAAAACAGCAGCATTGCCATATTCAGCGGCGAAGCGGAAGCGGCGGTCTTTCAAGTCGACAGCCGCGCTGCCGAACAGAAAATCAACCGGCTCAAAATCACACCGGTTCCGTCCGGCGAAGCAGGAGGATTACGCGCTCCGCTGTCGGCAGCGGCAGCACTCCTGAAGGAATCGCCGCTCGATCAGAAAGAGTTGTACGTTATTTCCGATATGTCTGCGCCGGGCTGGGAAGGAGAATCCATCGGCAAGAACAGCGAACGCACATCCGCCATTTGGGACGGAATCGGCATTTTCATTGTCGATGTCGGCGCAGAAAAACCACAGAATTCAGCCATTCAAAAAATCTCAATCATTCCCGAAACGCTGACTGCCGGTGCGCCGGTACGATTTGATATTCAAACCGCCCGCTTCGGTTCGGCATCTTCACAAACCGTTGAACTCATTCTCCTCGGCAAAAGCGGCGATCCGAAAGCGGAAACGGTACGGATGACCAAAACGGTCAACTTTTCGGAAGGGGAATCGCAGCAGACCGTTTCGATGACCCTGACGGGTTTCGATGCCGGTTTGCAGCAGGGAAAAATCCGGTTTGCCGTCAGCGATGCCTTGCCGGCGGATGATCAGGGATGGTTTACGCTCCATGTTGCCCCGCCGCAAAAAGTGCGGATATTCGCCCAGCCGCCGGTGCATGATTCCGCTCTTTACTTCCGGCAAGCCCTTGAAACGGTTCCGTTCACGGTCAGTACCGCTCCGCTCACGGAACTTGCCGGAATGACGCAGACGGAATTGCAGGAATATCAGGGAGTCATGCTTCTTGATCCTTCGCCGCTGCCGCCGGCGGTTTGGAAAAAGTTAGCCGATTATGCCGCTGCCGGTTTCGGAGTCGGAACGGTATTGGGACCGCACGCCGATTCGCTGGAATCGTTCAATCACGCCGCGGCAACGGAAGTGCTGGGAGCGAAACTTGTCCGGCAGGCACGAAATCCTGACGGCGAATGCTGGATGCTGCCGGGTGTGTCGCCGGTTTTCACTCCTTTCCGGTCTATTCAGCCGCTGGACGAATTCCCTTGGAATGCGCTGCCGGTTTATCGGTATTGGGAAACGGGTGACGTGCCGCCGCGTGCTGATGCGGCCGCTCATTTTTCCGACCGCCGTCCGGCAATAATGACGCAAACCATCGGAAGAGGACGGACTTTTACGTTGATGACGGATATGAGCGGCGGACGGGACGGCAGCCGTCCGCTGTCCGTTTGGAACGACTGGACACGCGGCGAAACGGCGTGGATGTTTGTTCTGCTTGCCGAAGGACTGGGAAAATACCTGACCGGAATGGGTGAACAAAAGTTTAACTACATTGCCGGCGAACCGGTGGTGCTGCGTCCGAACACGCCCGCATTGCCGCCGAGTTGTTTGCTGGGAACGCCGCAGGGGCAATCGGTACGTCTCACACCGGATGCCGTGCGCCGGGAAATTACGATACCGCAGACAACGGAACCGGGCAATTATCAGGTGCGTTCCGGCGGTATCGGGCAGCAGGCGTTAAACTTGGGATTCAGCGTCAATTTGCCCGCCGGTTCCACCAATCTCCGCAAAACGGAGACCGCAACACTGGACAAACATTTCGGTCAGGGACGTTATCAGTTGACGGACGGCAGGCAGGCAGACGGAATGTTAACCCTCCGTCTGGAACGGCGGCGCATCGGGCAGGAACTTTATACCGCTGTTGTGTTGCTGCTGGCGTGTCTGTTCGGCATCGAATATGTGCTGGCGAACCGGATTTACGGAAAATAATTTTGCGGCAGCGGTGTCCGTATTTTTTTACAGAAAGTTATGAGTGAACAGATTACAAACATTTTACAACTTGTATTTTATTTTGCGGTTTTAGTGATCGTATTGGTACTGTCGCTGTACGCTTTGCGGTTAATTCGTGCGAATTTGTTAAAACCGGAACCGAAACCGGTGGATTACCTCGAATCCTTCCGAAAAATGCACGATGAAGGCAAACTTTCGGCGGAAGAATTCCGAATGATTAGGAAACTGCTTTCTTTGCAACTTACCCGAAATCCAAACGAGTTTCTTTCAGAGAGTGACGTTCTGAATGCTGCCCGGTTACCGGCGGCAAAAAAGATCGGAAAAACTTTCTGAAAAATAAATGTTTGTACGCAACAAACGCTCGCCGGACACGTAGTAGTAATTGTACACGCAAGGCATGAACAACCTTTGTTTCACGGATGGAACAAACCGAACCCTCCAGAGAACAATAACCGGTTATTTATGTCCAAAGATCACTCAAACACGTCAGATAAAGAAATGGGTAAAAGCGGAAATGAAGGCAGCAGCGGCAATGTCAGTAAAAAGAATGCGTTCTGTTCCTTCTGTCATAAAAGTTATCGGGATGTCGGTCCCCTTGTCGAAGGACCCGGCGATGTTTACATTTGCAGCGAATGTATCGATCTGTGTCAAACGATTCTCACCCAAGAACGGCGGCGGCGAACCGGTTCCCATGCGAAACCGATTGCCAAAGTTCCTTCGCCGAGAGAAATCGCCGCAAAGTTAAGCGAACACGTTGTCGGTCAGGATCATGCGAAAAAAGTGCTGTCCGTAGCGGTTCACAATCATTATAAACGGTTGATGAACCGGGACGAAGGAAACGATATTACCATCGACAAGTCCAATGTGATGCTGATCGGTCCGACCGGTTCCGGCAAAACGCTCCTTGCTCAAACACTGGCGAAAATTCTTGATGTGCCGTTTGCTATCGGCGATGCCACCACACTTACCGAAGCGGGATATGTCGGCGAAGATGTTGAAAATCTGATTCTCAAACTGCTTCATGCTGCTGATTTCGATGTTGAACTTGCCCAGCGGGGCATTATTTACATTGACGAAATCGACAAAATCGGTAAAACTTCGCAGAACGTTTCGATTACCCGCGATGTTTCCGGCGAAGGGGTGCAGCAGTCGCTCCTCAAAATGCTTGAAGGCACTGTTGCCAATGTTCCTCCGCAGGGGGGGCGCAAACATCCTGAACAGCAGTATATTCAGGTTGATACCACGAACATTCTGTTTATCTGCGGCGGAACGTTTGTCGGCTTGGAAGACATTGTCGGGCAGCGTCTCGGCAAAAAGTCCATCGGGTTTAACCAGATGGTTCCGATGACCCGTGAGGAGCGGTGTACGCACTATCTTTCGCAGGTTACTTCGGAAGACATTCATCATTTCGGTTTGATCCCGGAATTGGTCGGACGCTTGCCGGTGATTTCAACGCTTGAACCGCTTGATGAAGAAGCGTTGATCCGGGTGATGCGTGAACCGAAAAATGCGCTGGTGAAACAGTACCGGCGGCTGTTCCAAATGGAAGAAGCGGATGTGGAGTTCACGGACGGTGCATTGTCGGCGATTGCGAAGATGGCCTTGGAAAAGAAAACCGGCGCACGCGGCTTGCGGTCGATTGTCGAAAAGGCGATGCTTGATATTATGTACGATTTGCCGGATTTACCGCCGGGGGAAACGTATCAGGTCACGGAAGAAACGGTGGCGGGGCGGGCTGGTGTCCTTTTGCGGAGTTCACGGGAACGAATGGCAAAAAGTGCGTGATGCCGGCGGATGCTATGTAATCGTCCTTCAATAACATTGGGCAGAGCGGTTCCAAGTGTTATCCGTATGCAGCGTAAAATTGGCGTTGCGTACGGTTTTTCCGTTCATTTGCAGCAAAACGGCTCGACCGGCGGAAGGGCATATCGTTTCGCAGCGGATCAAAATATGGTTGTCTCCCTGCTGCAAAAGCGGGGCAGCGTTATAGGCAGCACAATAAGGTTCGAAAAGAAAAGAACTTTCACAAGGGCAGTTCAACAGAATCCGGTAAGCCAATAAGGCCACATTGATCTTCGGCTGCCGTCCCGGACTTTCGGCTTTTTTGCCGTTGATATACAGTTCGTGATCACTGTTTGAAAGAATGTATGTCAGGGCTGTCTGCGGTTTATCCTGAAGGGTCAGGTGTTTACTAAAGCAGACCTTATGTTCCGTCGGGGAAAACTTGAGCCATTCCCCTTTCCAATCGGATTCATTCAGAAGCCCGACGGCAAACCGGGCAGGCGGACTCCATTCGGAGGATTTTCCTTCTTTATCAAGAACGCGTACTTTCCAGTAGAAAATGCCGTTGCCGGAACCAAGTTTCAAACCGCTGTAAAGGATTTCGGAGTTCCCGGATTCGACATAACCGCTGTTCCAAATACTGCCCTGATTATTCAGCAATTCAAATTCCGACTTGGCAACGATAATGTGGTATTCTGTTTGTTTTTGATCGGCGATGTTATTTTTGCTGCGGATTTTCCAACTTAATTTCGGAACAGTTGTGCTGACGGCGAGCGGATCGATGAGATTTTCGCACTGCAAATTGCAGATTTCGATGTCGTTTGATTTGCTGTCGGGCCATTTTTTTGTTTCCGGGATTTCCACGGTCGGCATATACGGTTTTTCGCGATCCCGCTCGTCGGGAGGCGGAGGCAGATCGGGCGGCAGATCAGTCCGTGCAGGCAGCGGAGGAACAAGGATTTGCGCCGATAAAAACAGCGGCGGCGCACCGGCAAAAAAAGCCATCGCAAGAAAAACTGTAAAAAAAACGGAAAGCATAAACTGTTGCATGGGAAAACTCCTTTTCGGCGAGACGGGCAAAACAACCGGCGTACACGGGCAAATACATCGTTCAGTAATTGTAGCATAATGTTGTGGACGTGATAACGAGAGCGGGCAGGTATTTTTCTTCCGCCGGTTAAAATCGGCAGGAGATTAAAATGTAGTGATTATTTTGATTTTGCGACAATTTCTGATTTTTTGCAAAATTCCGAATAACGGGGGCGGCATTTATTTAGGCGATTTTACAAACGTCAATGTCCGATCCCAAAAGAGCGGCGTGTCCCCGTTCCCGTCCGAATTTCGGCAGACATTCGGAATATGGCCGACGGTTAAAAAATTGCCCTTGCAAAAGACGGCATAAATTTTTAACCTTTACTTTCGCAGGGGGAGCGGAATACTGCCCGGTATGTTATCGAGTACAAGAACCGGCAAAAACTGCCGACCCTATACAAGGAAGTTGTCAACAATGAACTGCCTCCGAATATTTACCATTACCGCTTTACTGATAATGCTTTGCGGTCAGTTCGGCTGCCAGCCGCAGCAGCCGCTGTTTCTGACAGAAAGAGGACGTTGGCAAAATCATTATATCAGCAAGGCGACAAAAATCGAATATCCTGATACTGATGTTTGCTCTCTGCCCGAAGTGAGTCAAGCCGCACCGCCGCTCACTCTGTCCAATCCCGATCCGACAGCAATGTGGGATTTAACCCTCGAAGAATCGGTTCAAATGGCGTTAAAAAACAGCAAAGTGATCCGCACACTGAACGGAGTCGGCTTTTCCAAAGCCGGTGCATCCGGTGCGCCGGGGTCGCTGCTGCAAGCACCGGGCGGTGTGAGTACCGTCTATGATCCCGCCCTGATCGAAAGTAATCCGAATTATGGTATCGAAGCCGCTCTTTCCGCATTTGACGGTACACTCAACGCCACTTCGACATGGAATAAAACAGACGATCCCGCATGGAACGGGCGGACGATCGGAACAACCGGCGATACCGGCAATTTCGGTATCGGCATCAGCAAATACACGGCAACCGGTGCGCAGTTTCAAATTTACAACGGCAACCGATACAATGTCGGCGGCAACAGCAACGCTCCTTCCTCGTGGACAAGTTACATACAGGGGACATTCCGGCAGCCGTTGCTGCAAGGAAACGGTATTCAATTCAACCGGATTGCCGGTCCGAACGGACAAATCGGTTCCTACGGCGGTGTCGCCATTGCCCGGCTCAATACGGACACCTCGCTCAACGATTTTGAGATGGCGACACGAAACCTTGTTGCCGATGTCGAAAAAGCGTATTGGAACTTGTATTATGCGTACCACCGTCTCGAATCGGTACGTTCCGGTCGGGATGCCGCTTATCAAACATGGCTGCAAACGAAAACCCACTCTGATGTCGGTTCAAGAGCCGGCCGGTCGCAATACCTTGCCCAAGCGGAGCATAACTACTTTACCTTCCGGCAGCAAACGGAAGTCGCCCAAAGCAACTTATTCACAGCGGAAAATGCGTTGCGGTATATTATCGGTCTGACCGCCACAGACGGGCGGTTGATTCGTCCGGTTGATAATCCGATCACGGCTCCGATTAAACTTGATTGGAACAGCATTGTTTGTGAAGCGTTGCTGCGGTCGCCGGAATTGCGGAAACAAAAATGGGTGATCAAGCAGCGGGAACTCGAATTGACGGCATCGAAAAACTTTTTATTGCCCCGGCTGGATTTGGAAGGCGGCTACACGTTCTCCGGTGCCGGCAAAGATTTGCTTGATCCCGAAGATCGGCGGAGCAACGCTTACGGTTCGCTGACGACGGGTGATTATCAGGGCTGGACTTTGGGTTTATCCGCTTCGATGCCTTTCGGCTGGCGGCGGGAACTTGCCGGAGTACGGAATGCGCAACTCAATGTTGCCAAAGCGAAAGCCGTTTTACAGGAACAGGAATTGGAGTTAACTCATCAACTTGCCGATTCGTTCCGCACGATTGATCTGGCGTATCAACAGATGCAAACAACGCTTGCCGGCAGGCGGTCGGCAACGGACGAAGTCAATGCCGTAGCGGCGGCGTTCCAAGCCGGCACGATTACGCTGGATCAACTGCTTGATGCTCAACGCCGTCAGGCGGAAGCCGAAACGGACTATTACAGTTCGGTCGTGGATTACAATCTGGCGATTATGACGCTGCATTACCGGAAGGGATCGCTGCTGGAATATGACAATGTTTGCCTGACGGAAGGATCGTGGCCCGCCAAAGCGTATTTCGATGCCAAACGCAGAGCAAGAGAACGTGATGCTGCTCATTATATGAATTATGGTCTGACCCGTCCGAGGGTGGTGAGCCGGGGAACCTATCAGCAATTCCAGAACGGCGATCAGTACGATTACAATTCTCCGGCGGCGGACGAATTACCGATGCCGATGCCGATGAACAATCCGAAACCGGGTGTCGAAATTCCGCCGGCACCGACATTAGCACCGAAAGTGCTTGAAACGGGTTCTTCGTCTTCGCCGGTGATTCCGATTCCGGTGCCGGTATTACAAAGTTCAGGAATGAACAAGCCGGTTTCCTTTATCCAGCCGGAAGTTCCGTCCGCACCGGCTTTAACTCCGGCACGGAATATGCGGTATATCCAGAAATAACGGATCTCGTATTGTTTTCAACGGTGTATTAGTGAACCGCACCGTTGATGATATTTTTATCGAAATAATTGATTTCCATACCGGCATCAACGATGATTTTTTGTGCGGCAATGCCGCTTGACCGGGGACTTAACAGGAAAACGGCTGTTGCTGCGGCTTCTTCGGTTTGTATAGCCCGCTTGCGGGGAATCACCTGTTCCGCAAAAAGATACGAATCGGCATAGCCCGGTATTCCTGCCGAAGCCGATGTTTTAAGCAAACCGGGGGCAACGGCATTAAACCGGATTTCCGAAAATTTGCTGAACGATTTCGTCAAAAATGCCAGTGAAGAATCCAAAGCCGCTTTGATCGGTGCCATAAAGCCGTAATTTTCGCTTGCCATCCGCGTTGTGGAGATCGAAACGGTCACGATTGAGGCGTTTTTATTCAGCAAGCCGGAAAGTTCCCGGCAGATGGACAGCAGCGAAAAACAAGAAATGTCGAATGCCTGCAAAAACGCTTTCTTTGGTGTTTCGTGAAACGGTTTTATTCCTTCGGCATAGTCGGCAAAGGCGATGGAGTGCAGGAGACCGTCATACCGTTCCGCTGCGTATTCGCTCTGTTCGATGCCGGTGCGCAGTTTGACGATTTCGGCATCATTTTCTACGTTGCAGGTATAGATTGTTTGCTGCGGAAACAGGGGCTGGACTTTTTCGGCAACAGCGGCATCACGGACAACGAGGTCGACAAACGCCCCTTCGCCGAGCAGCATAACGGCGACTTGACAGGCGATGCTTTTTTTGTTAGCGACACCGAAAATCAAAAAACGTTTATTTTGAAGTTGGAGAAAATCCATAACTGTTGTGTTGTTTGTTTGCCGCATTATACCATTTCCGGCACTGATGCGCAACGGCACGGCGGCAGGAATCCGTCCCCCGCCCCCCCCTCTTGTACAAAATCGAAAACGGGGTACAATGCTGCCCTGTTAATGGTATTTTGCGTTTTTGTGCCGTATCATTAACGACAATCAGACATTAAAATTAGAGTACGTCAGCAATTCATAAGCCGTTAATGTGTAAAAACACAAAGACGGATAGGTCATTTTCACAGACGAGCGGCGAAAGCCGAGTGGAGAGAACCTATTGGACTATGAGAAACTGTGCGGCTCCCGAAAGGGAGCGTCTGCGCATAGTCCGTGGGAAATCTTCGGCGTTCCCAACGTTGAACATTGGACGCACCGCTTTCGTCGGCGGGAAGGAACCTATCTTATGAACGCACCGCTCCTGTTCTAATAGCGGTCTTGCCTGCGTTCTCGCCAATTTTCAACTAACGTAATGAAAGAATTCGTTTGCGAACAATGCGGTGAATGCTGCCGGTATATCGACAAAGTCGAGCAACTCAAACACCTCGCATTACCCAACGGCGTTTGCAAACACTTGAACGGCAACTTTTGTGATATTTACGAAACCCGCCCCGATGTTTGCGATTACACAAGAACATACAAGTATTTTCGATCCCAACTAACCGAAGAACAATATCACGATTTAACCGTTCATTATTGCAGCGAATTCAAAAATAAAAAATTAAAGCGAGACAACAATGGCTAACAACGCCCTGAACCGGCATACCAAAATACAGAAACAGCAATTTGCTAACGAAAGGCAAGAGATTGCCCGTTTGCGTGAACTCGGTGCGTATCCGGCCAGTTTCTCAATGCCGCTCGGAATACAGTTTGAGTTGACCGCAAAATGCAACTTGAAATGTAAACATTGCTACAATCAATCACATCCGCAAAATGACGATGCGATGATGTTGTTCGATTGGCAGCGGACGGTGTCCGACATTATCGCAGCAGGCGGTATTTTTCAGTGTATCGTTTCCGGCGGCGAACCATTGATGCTCGGTGATAATCTGTTTGACATAATGACACCGCTGCATAATGACGGCACATCATTTATTCTGATAACCAACGGCTGGCTTGTCCACGAGGACATTGTTAACAGGTTGAAACGGTACCGTTATTATTGGACGCAGGTTTCGATTGACCATTTACACGAATCCGAACACGATGTGTTTCGTGGATGCACCGGCAGTTGGCAGCGTGCCGTCAATGCGGCGGAGTTATTTTCTGCGGCGGGACTTCCGCTGCGGATTGCGCATTCTGTTACGCCGGATAACTTGCAGTATCTCGAACAGTTTATCGATTTTGCGTATCTGCTTGGTGCATCGTCCATCGTTTGCGGCGATGTGATGTTGTCTGGTCGTGTTGCTGAAAACCGTAATTTACTGATGAATGATGAGCAGCGCAGCCGGATGTATGAAATCATTGACAGCAGTCACACAAAATATGCCGGTCGGTTAACTGTTATTGCAAGTATGTCCGAACAACTTTCGATTGAAAGCAAAAACGGCTTGCCGAACACGTCTGTAATTATCCGTCCCAACGGCGATGTCCGCTTGGACTGCACGATGCCGTTTGTTATCGGCAATGTGCTGCAAAAACCGTTTCCTGAAATATGGAAAGAATACGGCAATACTTGCTGGCAAGATGAACGGGTTAAATCGTATATTGCCAATCATTGCGGCAATACGCAACAAATAAACCATTACACACCGGATACATTGCTGTATCCTCAACCATAAGGATCGCATTATGAAAAAAACATATCGAAAACCGTTAGCCGTTTCGCCGGCAAACATTAGCGGAGGATTGCCGACTGTGCTTGCTATCGGAGCGGTTGCAGCCGTAGCCGGAGCCGCCGCTGCCGCCGTTGGTGTCGGTGTTGCCAAAGCAATGGGATACAATCCGTCAATTCATGCGGATAAAACGACATCCAACTTCATCATTTCATAAGGAGATAATAATGCCAAAGAAGAAGTATTTCAAACCGGCGGTTTCACAATTAGTACAAGTCAACGGTGCTGTTCCGCTTGCGTTCTTTTCTGCCGCAACCGCGTCGGCTGCGGTAGTTGGTGTGGTGGTAGGAGCAGTCGTTGGCGGTGCTGCAACCAAAGCAGCGATAGGACGCGTTTCTGAATTTCACCGGCAACTTAAACCCTTGGAGGCGATTCGCTAATGTATTCTTTCCTTCAACCGTTTTATCCGAAGTTCACGTGCTGCAAAATTCGGCACGAGGACGGCGGGGAAGTTGCGGTCGTTGCCAACAGTGAATTGGACATTTCTTTTTTCAATTCAACGGCTTGCCGATTCATTGAATTGGCGGACGGCAGGCGGACGCTTGCGGACATATTTGATGTTATGCAGAACGAGTATGACGTTGATGCTCCGGTTCTGCAAACGGACTTAATCGAATTGGTTCGTGATATGCAGAGGAAACGTTTGCTGACGCTGCATAAACAACCATTCATAAACAAGGAATAACGCTATGAAAATTGGATTGGCGAAATGGGCTAAACGGGCTGGGTACATCACGGCGGGTTATGTCGGTTTAGAAATCGGCGTTGCGGTTGGTTTGGCTATTGGTGCATCCATTGGCGGCTACATTGCCGGTGTCGGCGGTGCCGGTATTGGCGGCATTATTGGTGCGGTTATACTCGGCGGAGCGGGAATGGTTGTTGGGATCAGTGCGGTCTGGTTCGTTAACCGGTATTGGAAAAAGAAAAACGGAGCGGATCGCGATGAAGTTGATCGTAATTGAAAATCTCCCGGTAGAAAAGATACGCCGACATTGCTTTGGAGTAGAGATTTTTATCGGACAGATAAATATCTGCCCACGTTTCATCAGGGCGCAGTTCGTCGGCTGCCTCGCCGAGTGTCTGCGTGCCTTGTTCACAAGATAATACGTGAACATGCCGCAGGACGACTTCTGTCTCGTTCCGCTTGTCCGGCGGAAGGTCATCGAAAAATTTCAGCAGAACATCAATGTCGTTCCGCTTAAGTTTGTCCCAAGGGATTTGGCACGTCTCCTGCAAAGTCGTCGGTTTTTTGCCGTAAAAGGTGGGTGGTGTGGTGAAAACACACCTTAAATTGCCTATATTGCCTAAAATTTGTGAGTTTTCGGACTTTGCAGGGAACGTGTCGAATCTTCCCGTC
>JAIRPZ010000016.1 GCA_031256755.1 Planctomycetaceae bacterium | reverse complement strand
GAATCGTCAAAGGAAGTTTGTTCCCAGCCGTCCGCCGGTTTGTCCGTACTGTAAGCCCATTCCGATGACGTTGTCTCGCCGGTAGGAACGAAAATTTTGCTCTGCCGCACATAATGCAGCGAATCGTTCACCGCTTTGAGTTTTTTCGCATCTACTTTAAGAATACGGTCATACGTCATCAGTCCGTTCACTTCGACTTCGCAATCCGTGGTCTGCGTATAGACCGCCGCCGAAAGTCCCGCCGGAATCAACCGCTGAAACCGCCGGTTCAAATCCGTATACTTTTCCAGAAGTTCATCGCTTGCTTTCAATGCGCCGCCGTAACCCCAGTTCTTGTCCGATTCCACCCAGAGATGTCCCTTGACCGATAAACCGAGACCGCCGTATTCGCCGAGAACCGTTGCCCGGTTTTCTTCCGGCGGATACATTCCCGGTCCGCGGTACATGTGCATATCATGCAAATCGCCGCAGCCGCGGTCTGTCCAGCCGCTCGGTCCGTCCACAAGACGTGTCGGGTCAAGTTTTTTCGTCCAATCCAGAATCCGGCAGGTGTCAAATTGTCCCCAGCCCTCATTAAACGGCACCCAAACAATGATGCTCGGCGAGTTATAGCGGGTTTCAATGATTTCTTTCCATTCGCGTTCATAATTGGCAGCGGATTCCGGCGAACGTTTGTGGTCAGCAGCGGCACCGTTGCCGACATGCTTGTCGCCGCTGGGCATATCCTGCCAGACAAGAATACCGAGCCGGTCGCAGTGATAATAGAACCGCATCGGTTCCACTTTGACATGTTTCCGCAGCATATTGAAGCCCAGTTGTTTGGTCACAAGCAGGTCATACGCCAACGCTTCATCTGTCGGAGCGGTGTAAAGCCCGTCGGGCCACCATCCCTGGTCAAGCGGGCCATGCTGCCAGACGAATTTTCCGTTCAGCAGCATTCGGGTTATCCCTTTTTCGTCTTTGCCGAGCGAGATTTCCCGCAGTCCGAAATACGAATCCACGGAGTCAACGATTTTCCCGCTGCGAATCACCGAAACGGTCAAATCGTACAGATTCGGTTCGTCCGGTGTCCAGAGTTTCGGACGGGGAATGGTCAACGTCAGCGGTTCGCCTGCTTTTCCTTTCTGAACAACCGCATTGCGCTGCGTCCGGCGGCTGAAATTGGAACGGCTGCGGCTGGTGCGGTCGTTTTTGAATGACGCTTTTGCTTCGATAATGTCGCCGTCCTGAACATTTTTCAATGCGGTTTCAATTTTGAGCGAACCTTCTTTAACATTCGGTGTGAGTTTCAGGGACTCAATTGACGTTGCCGGTACCGGTTCGAGCCAGACGGTTGCCCAAATTCCGGTGACGGCGGTGTAAAAAATTCCGCCCGGTTTCCTGACTTGTTTGCCGTGCGGCTGCCAGTGTTCATTGGTCGGGTCCCAAACAGCAACGGTGATTTCCTGTTCGCCGTCCGGTTTCAGTGCGTCCGTAATATCAAAGGAAAAGGGGGAATAGCCGCCGATATGTTTGCCGGCTTCTTTCCCGTTGACGAAAACAGCGGCTTCCCAATCGACTGCGCCGAAGTGGAGCAGAATCCGGCTGTTTTTCCATTCGCCGTTTTTCGGCACGGTGAACGTCCGGTGATAAAGGAGAGTTTTGTCTTTTCCGACAGTTTTTCCGACACCGGAGAGAGCGGATTCCACGGCGAATGGAACGAGGATTTTGCCGTCATATTTTTCGGCGGCGGTTTTTCCTTTTTCGGTAATGGCGTAATCCCAAAGTCCGTTGAGGTTTTGCCATGCATTGCGGACAAGTTGCGGTCGGGGATATTCCGGCAGCGGATTGTCGGGATTGACATCTTTGGCAAAGGAGGTGGTGATTTTATCGCCGGCGATTTTCCAGTCGGCGGCGAAAGCCAACGCCGGTACCACAAGCAGCGTCAGCAGCAGAGCCATCTTTTTCATCTTTTTCATCATTTCTTCAATAAAGGGTTAGAGGAATCAGTTCTGCAAAAACAGAAAACGAATTGTATCAGAAAGAAAAATTACCCGCAAGTGATTATTGCAAGAACAGACGCACATTGCACGTGTTGCCGTTATCTTTCCGGCATGATACAATGTTCCAAATGACGTTTCAAGCGACAACGTTTCGGTGTCACTTTTCTCTCTAACGGATTTGAAAAAATGATGCGCATTCTTTTTCTTCTTTTGTGTTCAGTGCCGTTCATCAGTATGGCTGCCCGGACGGCTGCCCAAGAAAAAACAGTACGGCTGCCGGAACGGAAAATTCCGGTTGCTTATGAGGTTGATGTTCTCGTTGCCGGCGGAACGACCGGTGATGTGGCCGCTGCCGTCGAAGCCGCAAAAAACGGTGCCAAAACGATGATAATGACCGACCGCCCTTATTTCGGCAGCGATATGACCGCAACACTCCGTCTCTGGTCCGAACCGGACGAAAAAACAGACGACCCGCTCGCCGCCGCTCTTTTCAATGACCCCGACCGCGGCAAACCGCAGCCCGTTTCTGCACCGCTGTTGCTGCTGCAAACAGAGAATCCGGTTCCGTTCACTTACACCCTTTCCGAACCGCTTGACCCAAGCCATAACGATACGCCGCAGAAAAACATGCTGACAGACCGTAAAGCATCCAACGCCGCCAAAGAAAGTATTCAGGTTAACGGAGACGCAACCGTGATGCTCGACCTGAAACAGCCGCAGGAAGTCGCCGCAGCCGGTGTGATTGCTTTTTACCGCGACGGTGATTTTGCAATGGAGAAAGTGATTGTTTCCGCCGGCAACGATACCGAACATTGGACAACGCTGGGAGAAATGTCCGTCAAAAAACATTCCGATACCGCCAATCAGCCGGAATCCGTTCTCGTCGAATGGGAAAAACCGGTCAAAACACAGTATCTGAAAATCGAAGTGAAAAAGACCGCCGATGCCAAACGTCTGCTGCTCGGCGAAATTGTTCTCCTGCCGCAATTGTCCGTTTCTGTTACAAAAAATCAGACAGAAAAAGCCGATGCGGCAGAATCGCAAAATATCGTAACAAAATATACACGTCCGGCACCGCGCCCGATGCACGTGAAAATGACGCTGGACAAAGTTCTCGAACATGCCGGAGTGAAACCGCTGGTTTGCACCTATGCTGCCGGAACATTGACGGACAAAAACGGCCGATGCTGCGGTGTGCTTATCAGCAGCCGCGCCGGAACGCAGGCAGTGCTTGCCAAAAAAGTTTTTCATTCTCATCCGATTCGTGAAATGAACCGCAGCAAAAGGCAGGCACCGGTTTGGAAGGCGGAATACGTTGTCATCGGCGGCAGTCCGCAGCCGATTGATTCGATTGATACGGCAAAGTATCCGCTGTTGAAAAAAGCCGAAGCGGAAATCATCGGCGAACCGTTTTACAGCGAGTTTCCGAATCGGGCAAAAACAACAAGCGGCACTCATCCGGTAATTCGTTATGTCTTTGAACTGACGGTGCAGAAAGCAGCGTTGACGTTGGCGGAACGCAATGCGGCGGAAAATCAAATCCGTTTGGCAGCGTTTGACCCCGACCAGCAATTCACCGCTGACGAAATCACGTTTTTGCAGCCGGACAATGTCCGTTTGACGACAACGGAGTTCATTGCCGAAGGACGCAAGTACGGAAAGCAACTTGCTGAAGAAGCAAAGAACATCACAATCCCGCCGCCTGAACAACTGACCGCCCGTTACGATTTGCCGGAGCGGAAAGCGGGGAAAAATCTGTCCGGCACGGTTCGGGAAACCGAAGGAAATATCAAAGCGTTCAAAAAACCGTCGGGATGGGTGACGCAGCAGACAGAAGAAATTCCGGTCATCGGCGAATATGATGTCGTTGTTGTCGGCGGCGGAACGTCCGGTGCGCCGGCGGGCATTGCGTCAGCGCGGCAGGGTGCAAAAACGCTCGTGCTGGAATATCTGCACGACCTCGGCGGAACAGGAACTGCCGGTGCGATTTCCAATTATTGGTACGGAAATCAAGTCGGATTCTGCAAAGAAGTCGAAAACGGCAAAGCAAAATGGAACATTGAACAGCGTATTCAATGGTGGCGGTCAAAACTCGCCGAAGCCGGTGCCGATGTTTGGTACGGCGTTCTCGGAAGCGGTGCGGTATTGGAAACGAAGAGCGGCAGCGGTTCCGCGGACACCGTGAAAGGCGTGTTAATCACCACTATTAACGGTCCCCGCGTTGTGCTGGCAAAAACAGTGATTGATGCGACCGGCAACGGCAGTATCGCCGCAGCCGCCGGTGCGGAAATAAAATATGTGGACGGGCAGGAAATTGCTTCGCAGGGACATGGCTTGCCGCCGCGGAATCTCGGTGCCGCTTATGTCAACACGGATTATATGTACGTGGACGAAACCGACATTGAAGATGTGACGCAGTTGTTCATTTACGGCAAAGAAAAATTTCCGAAGGCGTTTGATTTCGGAAAACTTCCCGGCACGCGGGAACGTCCGCGCATTGACGGCGATTTTACGCTTTCGGTGCTTGATATAGTCAACAAGCGGACTTATCCTGATACGATTTGCCGGAGCCGGAGCAATTTTGACACGCACGGCTACACGGTGGTGCCGTATATGGACATTGAACATCTTCATCATGCTGCTCATTTTTGCGATATTCCGTACCGCTGTTCGCTGCCGAAAGGCATTGAGCGGCTTCTTGCCGGCGGTTTGGCAACCAGTTGTCATCGGGACGCGCTGCCGATAATCCGTATGCAGCCGGATTTGCAGAATCAGGGTTATGCGCTGGGCTGCATTGCGGCAAAGGCGGCAAAAGAAAACGTTCCGCTGCGTGAATTGGATATTCGACCGGTTCAGGAACATCTTGTCCAAATCGGCAATTTGCCTGCGCGGGTGCTGACGGACAGTGATAACTATGAAGCCGGAAAAGCGGCACTGCCGGATGCGGTCAAAACGCTGCCGGACGAATTCAAAGGTGCGGCTTTGCTGCTGTGGCATCCTGACGAGGCGAAACCGCTGCTGCAAGATGCGTATCAAAAGGCACCGCCGGAAAACAAATTGGCGTATGCGATGGTTCTTGCCGGTATGAATGACCCGACCGGTGCGGATGTGCTGCTGGAGAAAGTGCAGTCCTATTCGCAATGGGACAAGGGCTGGAACTTCCGCGGTATGGGGCAATTCGGCTGGGCATCGAGTGAACTTGACCGGTATGTGATGATGCTCGGCAGAACCGGCGACAAACGGGCTGCGGCGGTGATTGGCAAACTGCTTGAAAAATTAAAAGCGGCAGACGACTTTTCGCATCATCGTGCCTGTGCTTTGGCATTGGAACGGCTTGGCGACCCGTCGGCGGTGCCGGTCATTGCGGCGCATCTCCGCAAACCGGACGTTGCCGGTCATCATCAGCACGATTTGGAGGCGGCGCGGCGGCAGGACAAGGCGGACCCGAAAGGGGCGACAGCGGAAAAGAGCCGGCGGGATTCTCTGCTGGAAATTGGTTTTGCGCGGGCGTTATACCGTCTCGGCGACAGTGACAATCTCGGCAAAACGATTTTGGAAAACTATTCCGCCGACCTCCGCGGCTACTTCAGCCGCCACGCCTGCGAAGTACTGGGGAAAAAGTAAAAAGAACATAACCGAAAACGTTCCGCATTATTTCCGTTACAAAAATAGTATGAATCGATATATACCATTCACGCAGCACTGCCGTTTGTTTTGGACGGTAATGCTGCTTTTTGCTGCCGTTTGGACGGCACTGCCCGCCTTGCTTCATACCGGTTACCGTAATGACGTTTGCGAAGAACAAATCCTTGCCGCCGATTGGGATTGGGGATTCAAAAAACATCCGTGCAGCCCGATGTGGATTTTAGAAATCGTGAACATCGCAACGCACCGCTCTTTTGCCGCTCCGTTTATTGCTTCGCAACTGTGCGCAATCATTGCCGTTTGGTCGGTTTGGCAAACCGCTCGAACCGTTCTGCCGGAAAAGTTATCGCTGGCGGCAGCGTTTTCTGTTCTGCCGTATAAATTGTTCACCACCGAATCGGTTTTGTATAATCACAACACAACGTTAATTGCGTTTTGGTGTCTGTCGGTTTATTGCGTTGTGAAATCATTTCAGACGAACAAATACCGTTATTGGACGGCGGCGGGAGCCGCACTGGCATTGGCGTTTCATTCCAAATATGCCGCTCTCTTTCTTGTGCTGTCGATTCTGTTTTATATGATTGTCCGCAGCGAAGGACGCAAGTATTGGAAAACTCCGGGACCGTATCTGACAATGTCTGTTGCTTTTGCTTTGTTTCTGCCGCATATCGTTTGGCTTTTTCACAACAATTTTTCACCGCTGTATTATGCCGGCAGACGACCGCCGTTCACTTCCGGCTGGCAGTACATCACTGAACCGCTGCGGTTTGCCGGTTCGCAATGCTTGTTTCTGATTCCGGTCGTCATTGTGCTTTTTCCGCTGTTCGGTTTCAAATGGAAAGTGAACAACCGTCTTTCTCCGCCGCAGCAGGAATGTGAAAAATTGCTGTTTTATTGTTTTGCCGTCCCGCTTGTGCTGCATATTTGTTACATTATTGTTAAGGGTGTTGACCTTCGGTCGGTATTCGGCGCATGTTTTTGGCTTTTCACCGGTCTCTGGCTGCTTCTGCGGTTTCAGATACCGCAGGTCATTCCTGATGCCTCCCGCAGCAGCCGTCGGGAGAAAAATCATTTCCGTAACGTTTTCTTAATGCTGCTGTTCGTGCAGTGCTGTATCATCGGCGGGTGGCTGACTGTATTTTTCAGCGGCAAACAGCCCTCCTACTGCTATTATCCGTCAAAACAGTTAAGTGAGGAATGTGAAAGAGTGTGGAAGGAAAAAGAATATGGTCGCTGCCCCTGCATCGGCGGTGAACATTTCCTTGCCGGTCATGCAGCGTTTTTGATGAAGGAACGTCCGTTTGTGGAAATTGTTACAAGAATGTACGGACATAACGCGGTTAATGAACATGGCGGTCTGGTGCTGTGGGATGCTGAATCCGCACCGGCAAACACGATTCCGCCAGACATTCAGCATCGGTATCCGAAAATAAAATATGTGAAAAGCGTTGAACTGCCGTATCAAAAGTATTATGAACATTCCCCTCTGCACGCCGGCATCGGCATCGTTCCGCCGCCACGCCAGCGAAGTACTGGGAAAAAGTAAAAAAATGCTGTCGCATTCCGGTTCCGTTTTACCATAAGCATTACAGACAAGGAATCCATTCTTCCGAATGGGTTCATTAACATTTCCCCCATTATAGAAGGAGAATTTCCATGAAAACGTTGATGTATCACTTTCCTGTTCGTTTGTTTGCCGGTCTTTTCACGGCAGCCGTTTGTGCCGCGGTTTTTTCCGCACCGGTTCAGGCAGAACGTGTCCACTCCGGCGGCTACGGTGCCGTTTACGGCAGCACGTATCACTATGATTCCTCTCCGCAGCACGTCAAGGCAGCGAGAGGTGAAAAAGCCGTTGCGGTGATTTCGGCAGTGGCACT
The DNA here is from genome assembly GCA_031256755.1 of Planctomycetaceae bacterium. Taxonomy (GTDB): domain Bacteria; phylum Planctomycetota; class Planctomycetia; order Pirellulales; family Thermoguttaceae; genus WRKP01. The sequence continues at coordinate 16,365 of JAIRPZ010000016.1, read as the reverse complement.
TGCCGTTGCTGCGGCGAAGATTGCCGAATCACAGCACCGTCATTGCCGTCCCTGTCCGCCTCCGCCGCCATGCCCGCCGTGCTGGGATTATCGTCCGCAATATCACCGGTATCCCATAGATTATCATCACCACTATCACGGCTGGTAAACCGGTATGCAGCAGTGACCGGAAAGCCGCATCAACGTCCGACACGGTCTTCCATCGGACTGCTTGCGGCAGCGTAAAGTTTTTTCGGAATCCGGCCGCCCCGGAATGATAAGTACCCGGCTTCACAGGCATAACGCATCGCTTTTGCCATTGCTGCCGGGTCTTTTGCATGGGCAATCGCCGTATTGAGCAGCACGCCGTCCGCACCGAGTTCCATCGCCGCCGCAACGTCGCTTGCCGAACCGACACCGGCATCGACAATCACCGGATAATCAGGGTCATTCTCTTTCAGATATTCCATACAAATCCGAATGGCATTGGGATTGAGAATGCCCTGCCCGGAACCGATGGGACTTCCTGCCGGCATCACGGCGGCGGCACCGCAATTTTTCAGCCGTTTGGCCACAAGCGGGTCATCGGTCGTATAAACAAGCACTTCAAAGCCCTCTTTTACAAGGATTTCCGTTGCCTTCACGGTTTCAATCGGGTCGGGCAAGAGGGTTTTTGCATCGCCGAGACATTCGAGTTTGACCCAATTTTTGCCCGGATTTCCCATTTGGTCAAGGATTTCCCGACCGAGCCGGGCAACGCGTACCGCTTCCTCGGCACTGAAACAGCCCGCCGTATTCGGCAAAATCGTGTACCGTTTTGTGTCGATGAAATCGAGTAAACTGCGTCCCTCTTTGTCGAAGAGGCGTTCCCGCCGCACGGCAACGGTAATGCACTCCGCACCGGAAATGTCGAGCGACTGCTGCATGATTTCGTAGGAAGAATACTTGCCGGTACCGACAAACAGCCGGCTTTCAAACTGATGTGTTCCGATTTTTAACATAACGGGAATTATACCGCAGCCGGTTTGAATTTGTAAACCGCCGGTGATTGACTGCCGCCTGCGCTTTTCGTATCATAAAAAAGACGTTTCTGTCCGATAACGCTGCAACCGTATCGGCCGAAACAGATTCCTGATCCCGCTATTCTCGGAATTTCGGTTATTCACGCTGACGGCACCGTGAAGCCGTATCCGTATCCGAATCCTCATCGCCGGCAGCAGCCGTGAGCGTCTGCGCCGAACACGCTCCGCCTTGCCGCGTCTTGTCAGTTTCCGAAACGTCATGTATATTAAACACAGCGACTAAAACTGTTGTCCCTTTTGGTTATGCCCAATCTCGTAGTTTGTTTCAAAGATACACCGGTCGAGGAAGTCCACATTGACCGGATCCGATCGGCTTGGAAAGAGGCGGATATTATTAACGTCGGGCAAAGCGGTATCGCCGAAGCCATTCTCGAAGCCGATTATTTCTGCGGACACGCCAAAGTTCCCGTCGATTGGCAGCGGATCGTCCAAAACGGACGGCTTCAATGGATTCAATCCTCCGCCGCCGGCATGGATTGGTGTCTGACCCAGCCCGTCATTGAATCAACCATCGAAATCACAACCGCTTCCGGCGTACTTGCCGATCAGGTTGCCGAACACACGCTTTCCCTCATTCTTTCGTGGCTGCGGGCTTTACCCGTTTGCTTTGCTGAACAGCAAAATCCGTCCGTTCCCGGTTTCCGTCAGTTTATCCGCCGCCCCACCCGCGACCTGACCGGTGCAACCGTCGGCATTGTCGGTTTCGGCGGTGTCGGACGCAGAATCGCCGAAATCCTCGCTCCGTTTCATACCACAACGCTGGCAACCGATCTTTTTCCGGCAAACAAGCCGGATTACGCCGACGAACTCTGGACGGCAGACCGTCTTGACGATCTGCTGCACCAGTCCGATGTGGTCATTTTATGTCTGCCGCTCAATGCTCACACTCGCGGATTGTTTAACCGCGATAAATTCAAGCGTATGAAACCGAGTGCCCTTTTCTGCAACGTTGCCCGGGGACCGCTTGTGGTGACCGATGATCTCGTGCAGGCACTTCACGACGGACAAATTGCCGGTGCAGTGATGGACGTAACCGCACCGGAGCCGCTGCCGCCGGAACATCCGCTCTGGGACTTTTATCCGCAGGTTTTAATCACACCGCACATCGGCGGGCAGTCGCACCGCCGGTTCGATGACGTTGCCGATATTTTTGTCGCCAACATTTACCGCCGTCAGTTGGGACAGCCGATGATCAACTACCTCACGCCCGAAGGGAAAAAACTCGGCTTTCCGCTCCGCGATGCGGGCTATCCGCTTTGGTCGGACGTAAAAAACCTCTACCGCACGGCATCGGCAGACAGTAAATCGAAACGGAAATACCGGACTGCCGGAGGAATACTTCAGCGGCAAAGCGATTCGCCGGATTCCACGACTGCTGTCTTTGAGCGGACAATGACGCATGCCGACGGGGTTCAGCCGATAGAAGGATGTTCGGAGGAATTACGCGGCAGTTATTATGAACTCCTTGATCAGCAGCGGGTTCACTGGCACGAAGACATTCAATTCCGGGATATGCTCGGACAGGGCGGTCAGGGAGTCGTCTTTCTCGGCGATTTGAAAGGATCGGACGGTTTTGTTTTGCCGGTTGCCCTGAAAGTGTTTTCGCCGGAGCGTTTCGCCAATGATTCGCTTTACGATGACGAAATGTTCAACATGGCGAAAATTACGGCAAAAGTCGCCCGGATTCAGCAGGATCACTTACTGGTTGTCCATAACTGGCACTCGATGAACCGGATTTACTTTATGTCTATGGAATGGGTGGACGGTTTCGATATGAGCCAGTTATTGAAACAGGAAATGCTTGACTATCTGCAAAAGAATGTTTCGCCGAACCGCTGGCGGTACATTAACAACGTAGTGGTCACCGGCGGGACAATGCACCCCCGATTGATGCCCGGCATTGCGATTCCGATTATCCGCGAATGTTTATCGGCACTCGGCGCATTGCACCGGATCGGCGTGGTTCACGGCGACATTAAACCGTCGAACATCATGCTGAAACGGACGGGAACAACGAAGTTAGTCGATATAGGTTCCGCTTTTGAAATCAAAAACCGTCCGCCGAACCGTCCTTACACGCTTGCTTATGCGGCACCGGAAGTATTGGAGGGCAAGGAGGCGACACCGCAAAGCGACATTGCGAGTTTGGGATATGTGCTGATCGAAATGCTGTCCGGCAGGCGGCTGTTCAGTGCCAATTCGGAGTTGAACGGTATTGAAGGGCGGCTGCTGCTTGCCAATCAGTTGCATAAGATATTGCCGCCGACGGTGGCGACCAGTGAGGTTTTGATGCGGTTCTGCCGGAGTTTGATTGCACCGGATCCGGGCAGGCGTTTTGCCAATGCGGAGGCGGCGGATTTATTTACGGACGGTGCGGCGGACTTTCAGCGGACGCTTGTCAAAGGGGACTTGGCTTGCGAAAGCGAACCGGAAATACGGAACTGGCTGGACGACCTGACGAGTTACCGCAGCGGAACATAACCGGTACACCGGCGGCAATGCTTCGTTTACGCCTCCGCGAGTCCGGCAGGGAGAGAACAGTACGAAAAACACAGCCGGTACGATTGAATGACGCGCAGAAACAGGTACAATCAGAGATATGATCCGTTTTCTGCTGTTTTTTGCCCTTCTTGCCCTGCAAACAGGAAGGTTATGCCCGCCGCTCTTCGCCGCACAAACCGGTACGCCCCGCCCCGCTCTGGAAGTCCGTGTCGGTTTCGACAATGCCAGCCGCATCGGCTGCTACAAAAACGGTCTCTGGACTCCGGTGACGCTTGAATCGTCCGAACCGCTCGGTCAATTTACTATCCGGTGTTCCGACGGCGACGGCGTACCGATCACCTATCACTATGATACCGGTACAAAAACAGACAAAGATTGTCCGTCCGCCGTCCGTAAAACAACCGTGCTTGCCAAACTGGGAAGAGCCGGCGAACCGCTGATCGTGACGGTCAACGGTCATCCGCATAAAATCGCCGTTCCGCCGCCGGTCAATGCCGAACGTCCGATCTATCTGGTCATCGGCAGCGAAGACATCGGTTTGCAGGGTGCCATTGCCGAACTTGCTCTTCGGGAAGACCGCCGCCCGATGCTCGTCAAAGTGAAGTCGCTTGCCGATCTGCCCGACAAATGGTTCGGGTACGAAGCCGTTGAGATGATTGTGCTGACCACCACCGAACCGTCTCTTTTTACCGGCGGAATACCGGCAGATTCCGGGAATTCTCCGCACCGTCCGCTCCTGACGAAAGACAGTCCGCAGATCAAAGCCCTGAACGATTGGCTGAAACTCGGCGGGAAAATGCTGCTTTGTGCCGGCAGCCATGCCGGTCTGTTTCTCGAACCGGAAGACGGACTGCTTCGCCCCTTTTTACCGGGGCAATTTACCGGCATGACGGAACTGCGAAGCGGTACGCCGCTGGAAACGTTTGTCGGCAGCAAGCGGCAAATCTACATGAACGGCACCAAAGAAGCACCGTTTATGAAAATGCCCCGCTTTGTCCGCAAAACAGACGAACCGGCAGGGATGACACTGGTGCAGGACGGCGATTTGCCGCTGGTTTTGCGGTGCGCCCATGGTTTCGGCACGCTGATCTATTTCGGCGGCGATTTGGCTCACTCGCGGGAAACGGCAGCGGTGTCGCCGCTGGCGAATTGGCGGGACAGGGTTGCGCTGGTGCGCAGCATTATGCAGTGGAATACCGAAGGAAACGGCAGGCGAAACGGATCGCAGATTGCCGGTCATGCGGGGGGAACCGGCGGAATGCTCCAACTCGGCTACAACGACATCACCGGTCAAATCCGCAGTGCGCTTGATCATTTTGAAGGAGTCCGTGTGGTTCCGTTTTCGGTAATTTTGGTGATTTTGACCGCATACTGGCTCATCGTCGGCTTGTTTGACTGGTTTTTCGTTCACAAAGTGCTGAAGCGTCCGGTTTTGACGTGGCTTACGTTCCCGTGCTGGATTGTGCTGTTCTGTGTTTTGACCTGTTTTCTTGCCGCACGCGGCCGGCCGGCGGAAGACAAAGAAAATTGTGTTCGGATATGCGATAACGACAGCGTAACCAATCTGATGCGGGTTTGCCGGTGGGAAACGCTGTACAGTACGAAAGATAAAGTGATTGAACGGCGGCACACAAACGATACGGTTGCCGGCGAGACGCGGGACGGCTATTTTTCGTGGAACGGATTGCCGGGAAGCGGTCTCGGCGGAATGGCTCCGAAAACCATCAGCCCGTCGGTTTGGACAACCGGTTATGAACAGGTATCTTATACCGATCTCCGCCGTTTACCGATGCAGGTACGCTCGACAAAAAGTGTCTTTTCGATGTGGTTTGACCGGGATTATCAAGCACTGCCGGTTGTTTTTGAATCGGATCTGGCTGATGAAGAAGGAGTGCCGGTCGGAACCGTGACGGCACCGCGTGCATCCGGTTTCGGTGCAGTTATCGGTACGGAACCGGTGAAACCCGGCAAGTATGAAAATACGGTGCTGATCTACGGACGCTGGATGCTGGAACTCGGTCGTCTGCAAGCGGGAGAAACCGTTCAGATCACGAGGACAACTCCGCGCCGGGAGGTGCAGGATTTGCTGATCCCTCCTGCCGGCGGCAGCGGTTTATCAGGAGCGGCGGGTATCAGCCGCGCGCTGGCGGCGTACAATCCGCAGTCGGGGGATTTGAACTACATTCTCCGGGTGATGACGCTGCACCGTCATCTCGGCGGCTATGAAGCGACGGGACTCCACCATGCCTATATGCCTTGGCTGGACATGAGCGATTTACTTTCGGCAGACCGATGCCTGCTGTTGACAACCGATGCGGAATCTTCTGTTTTTTCGTTAGTTCGTCAGCCGCTGCCGATTAAACTGACGGAACTGTCGCCGCGGTTAAACCGGACACGTAACGAATACAAGCCGGACGCGCTTGACGATAATCTTGACCCCGCCAAAATCAAAGGGGAATCCAACGTCCACCCGTCGGGCTATAAATAGGGAGAGCGGCGGGAAACCGGTCAATCTTCGAATTCGGCAAAGGACTTACCGATTTTGACGGTATAAATTCCGCCGGCGGCTTCGATTTGGACGCGCTGCTTGTCAATGTCGATTTTCTTGATGGAACACCGCACGTTTCCAAGCCGGAACATTCCGCCTTCAGAAAGTTTATAGGACTGTCCGGCAGTCCGGTGGTCAATCCAGCACTGGGGGATTCCGTCAACGTCGAGGATGGCTGTGACGTAACAATACGGCGACTCATCAAAAACGTTTCTCGGCGGCGGCGGAGGGGGAGGCGGAGGAGGCGGATCGGGGCGTTTGTCAACAATCACCCGTGCCGGCGGAGGCGGGACATATTCGGAAAGAATCGACCGGCTTTTAATCGCCGTCAGCATTGTTTTTTCGCCGGCATCGGCATCCGTCAAACTTTTATCCATCTTCGGCATACGGGCGTTGCGAACCTGCGGCAGCGACAACAAGTCGACTTTGATAACAATGTCGAATTCGTCGGATTTCTTTGTCCGGCTTGGTGTTACGCTTTGTACCGAGTGGAGATAATCCGCTTTATTCAGCATCCGTAAAAATTCGGCAAGTTGTTCCAGCCGTCCGAAAACTTCAAGCGTAAACGGGAATTTCTTGTACGCATTTTTTTGTGTACTTGTCTGTGCCGTTCCGCGGCTGGATTTATTTAATTTCAGTCCTGATTCTTGGGCAAGGGTCATCAGCCAGCGGTGATATTCGGACAGCGTTTCTTCTTTTGATAAGAGGGATCGTGCCGACAGATCAGCGAGCCGCCGCTGTACTGCCGGTTCATTGCGGACGTTTCGTTCATGTTTTTCGATTTTCTCCTGTAATTCGCTTTTTTTCCTCTGTAATGTGCGGATGTTGGCGAACAGCAAAGGCAGCACGGTAAACAGGACGACAAGAAGTACCAGTGCTGCTGCCGCAGCGAGAAGCCGTTCCCGTTTTTGAGGAGACATATCGAACATACGACCGCATTATACACAAAACGGTCAGAAAAAACAAGGGCATTCACAGGAGCGTTGAGCGTTAATCCGTTCTCACATCCCCCCTACGGCAAACTCTGTCCGTCAAACGAAACCGGCATTTTGTTCCGCAACTCCCGAATGTACTCCGGTGCGGTGCCGCAGCAGCCGCCGATAAAGGATGCACCGGCTTCCAGCAGCAGCATCGCCTTTTCCGCAAACATATCAGCCGTTTGGGAATAAACCGTTTTACCGTCCCTGATTTCCGGCAGACCGGCATTGGCTTTCATCCAAATCGGCAGCGTTGTCGCCGCCCGCATCCGCTTGCAAATCGGAATAAACCCGTCAATACCCTGTCCGCAGTTCGCCCCGATAATGTCCGCTCCGGCTGCTGTCAATTGTTCAACGGACTGTTCCGGTGTCGTTCCCATCATCGTCCGGTCTTTGTTTTTGCCGGTATCAAAAACCATACACGCCGCCGTTGGCAGTCCGGTCGTTTTTGCGGCTTTCACCGCTAACACCGCTTCCGCAGGATCCGTCATCGTTTCAATGACAATGCCGTCCGGCTGTTCGGCAGCGGCGGCTTCGGCTTGTTCCAAAAACGCGGCATAAAGTTCATCCGGCGAAACCGTACCGGTCATCAGCATCACACCGGTCGGACCTATCGACGCAAAAACCCGCCGGTTTTTCTTTTTCGCCTCTTCCCGCGAAATGCGGACTCCTGCCCGATTGATTTCGGCAACCTGTTTCTCCGCACCATGTTTGGCTAACACGAACCGGTTTGATCCGAAAGTATTGGTCAAAATAATGTCGCTGCCGGCAAGAATGTAAGCCGCTGCAACGCTGCGGACTTCGTCTGGACGCGACAGATTCCAAAGGTCAGGGTGTTCCCCCATCGCCAGTCCGCGCAGTTGAAACTGCGTCCCCCAGCCGCCGTCAAGAAGATAAGTACTGGTCGAAAACCAATGCGTCATGTCTGCTAAAAAATGCTGAACCGTAAAATATTGAACGGCAAAATGTTGGATTGCAAACTTTGCCGGACAGCCGCATTGTACTCTTTTTCTGTGCTTTTCCAATACGGGCGGCACGTCCGCACATCATTTTCCGGTATTCTGTGCGGCGTTCTGAATAATTGAACTTGCCGGTTCGCCGTCGCCGATTTTTTGCAGAATATCACAGAGGTCTTTCAATTCTTCGGCATTTTGCTGCTGCATTGCATACAGGATTTCACCCCGCCGTTTCTCTTCCATTGCCAGCAGCATATTCAGCACGCGCTCCCGCGCGCCGTCTTTCCAGAGTTTGCGGACAACTTCTTTGGCTTGTTCCGGTTCCATATTTTCAAGAAGGCGTGTTTCCTCGTCTAATCCTGCCGTTTTTGCTTTATCCAGATCGGACTTGACCCGCTTGGCATAAGCGTCAATCTGTTCCGCTGCACTCGGCACTTTCGGCGGTATTGGTTTCGGTTCCGGCGGCGGCGGATCATAGGCAGCGGTCTGCGCCGTTATTTCGTTCTGAAATTCTTCCTCGCGCTGGCGGCTTGCACGTTTTGCCAATACTGTTTCATAACTTATCTCGGCGATTTTATCGCGGGCAGCATCCTGCACATCGGCGGTTTCCAGTCCCTGCAAAACGGCAAGGGCTTTGTACAATTTTGTTTTATCGACATTCCATGCGTACTTTAGGTAAGTACCGAGTAAAACGGCTGCCAATGCTGTTGCGGCACAAAGATACAGTGCAGCCGGTCCGCTTAATCGGGCAGCCCCCAAAGCCCCGCTTTTGATGATGTTGAGTATTTTGCCGAACATACGGATACAAAATGACGAATGACCGATCAATCGTAACAATTCCGCAAAGGCAAAACAAGGGCAGTCCTTGCCGGACAAGACATATTTTAATTGATAATTGATAATTAAAAATGAGAAATTCAACCGCTCACAGCGGTACTTTGCTTTCCTAAATTATCAATTATCAATTTTCCATTATCAATTATTTCACAGCCGCTCGATTTCCGATGCCGGAAGTCCGGTATATTTTGTAATCAGCGACACTTCGACTCCGTCCGCTTTCATTTTTCGGGCGGTCTCGGCGGCTTTTTCGGCTTTCCCCTTTGCCTCGCCCTCTCTTCTTGCGGTTTCGACAACGTTGACGTTGTCCCGATATGCCATCAAGTCCCGCTGATACTGTTCCTGCAACAGCGGAGACAACCGGTAATACTCCGCCTCCGAAAAAGCCTTTTCAAAGACCGGTTCGCGAAGGATTGATGGAATCTCGTCAAAGTCCTCCAAGTTCTTCAGGAAATACATCCACTTGTCCTTCCGTGTTTTCAACTCCGGCTCCGTTAAACTGAACAGCGGCATCTGCAAGAAGACCATCTTCAACTTGTCCAGAAACTCTTCACCGTCTTGGTCTTTCAATGAAACGAGACGGTAAATTTTTTGTTTTTCTTCGTTTTCGTCATAAGTAAAATTCAGCACCGCCACAAGATAAACCGGATTGAGATTAAAATCCCAGTCACCTTTTTGGGCTTGCCGCTGAATCGGAAACGACAGGTAAAACAACGCTCTGTCCTTGAAATACTTCTGGCGTGCCTTCTGCATCTCGACAGTGAATTGCTCGTTGTGTTCGCCGGTGCAGGCAATATCGAAAATGGCTTTGCGGTCGACGTTGTTATCCGGCAATTGTTCGGGATTGCGGAACGTCAAACTGACGATTTTGCTTTTCAGCGGCAAAACGGCGTTCAGGAAGTCAATGAGCAAGTCCTTGTTCGCCTCTTCGCCGAACAACTTTTTGAACCCGAAATCGGTGTAGGGATTGATATAACGCGCTACTTTGTCATTCATGGCAAATTCTCTTTTACATGCATAGGACAGTGTTATTTTAGCAGATTTGAAAGGCAGAAAGCAGGAGGCATTCGTCCCCCATTTTTTCATTGTTATTTTTTTAACAGGATTGACAGGATTGAATGATTTTACAGGATAATGTTTTTATTTCTATTTCTAATTATCAATTTTCCAGTATCAATTATCAATTAAAAAAATGCCCGTCCGGCAAGGACTGCCGCTGTTAATCCACAGCGGTTTCACGGACGACTTCTTCAATCGTTGTCACTCCGGCGTAGATTTTTTGCAGTCCGGCTTCCCGAAGCGTCAACATACCGTTTCGCGAACTGGCTTCCCGCAAGTCCGCAACCGAAACTCCGTTATTGATCAATGCCCGGATTTCATCATTGATGACCATAAATTCATGAATTGCCGTCCGCCCTTTATAGCCGGTATTGTTGCAGACAACGCAGCCCTTCCCCCGGTAAAAACTTTTACCGGCAGCCGTTTCCGGCGTAATCTGCAATTCATGAAGTTGTTCCAGCGACGGTTTGAACTGTTCCCGGCACTCCTTGCAAATCGTGCGGACAAGCCGCTGAGCAAGAATCGCCTGCACCGTCGCCGTAATCAAAAAGGAAGGAATCCCCATATCTTTTAAGCGGGTGATCGAACTCGGTGCATCATTCGTGTGAAGCGTGCTGAATACCAAGTGACCGGTCAGCGATGCCTGCACGGCAATTTGTGCTGTTTCCTTATCCCGGATTTCTCCCACAAGAATCACGTCAGGGTCCTGCCGCAAAATCGACCGCAAACACTGAGCAAAGGTGTTGCCGATGTCCGCATCAATCGGCATTTGAACAATGCCGTCAATATCATATTCGACAGGGTCTTCGGTGGTCATCAGTTTGTCCGTAATCGTGTTCATTTCGGAGAGCGCGGCGTAAAGCGTTGTTGTTTTGCCCGAACCGGTCGGTCCCGTCACAAGAACAATCCCGTTCGGGCGTTCAAGGATTTTACGGAATTCCCGCAGCAGTGCTTTATCCATTCCGGCATTGTCAAGATCAAGCATCACCACCGATTTATCGAGAATCCGGCAGACAACGCTTTCGCCGAACATGGTCGGCAGCACGCTGACCCGGAGATCAACAACGTGACCGCCGACAGTCAGCCGGATACGTCCGTCCTGCGGCAGACGGCGTTCCGCAATGTCGAGGTCAGCCATCACTTTGATACGTGTCGTAATCGCAGATGCAAGGTGACGGGGCGGCGGAACCATTTCGTACAGCGTACCGTCCGCTTTGATCCGAATTTTGAATTCTTCTTCAAACGGTTCAAAATGAATATCGCTGGCGTGGTCTTTGATTCCGAGCAGAAAAACCATATTGAGCAGTTTGCGGACAGGAGCGGATTCGCTGATGGCTTCGATACTTGCCAAATCGACGGCACCGCCGCTTTCCATTGTTTCGACCGCATCCCGGAAAAGTTTGCTTTTTTCCAATTCGCCGATAATGGATTCTACGCTCTCAATGTCTGATGCGTAATAGCGGTTGAGTGCCTGCCGGATTTCCCGTTCGGTGGTGATGACGGCGCGGACATCGCAGCCAAGAAAATTACGGAGTTCATCGAGAACGGTAATGTTCTGCGGATCGCACATGGCAACCGTCAGCACATCGTTCCGCAAACTGACCGGAATGACTTTATAGAGTTGCGCCATCGGTTCCGTGATTTGCGCAAGCACGTCGGGCGGAATGGTGAGATCGGCAAGTCCGATGACAGGCAGACCGAGTTGTTCTCCGAGTGTGACGGCGATTTGATCGTCGTTGATGTATCCCATCGAAACGGCGGTTTCGCCGATTTTTTCGCCGTGCCGCAACTGATGCTCTTCGAGCAGGACTTCAAGTTGATCTTCGTTGACGAGACCGAGGTCTGCAAGAATCTGACCGAAACGCCGTAATGCCATATAAAACCGGAAAGAAGAATGTTCTTGTAAAAATGTCTTTTAACGGCAGCCGGAGCATTGCCGTCCGGTTCTATTTTAACATATAAAATCCCTTTGCGGTGTGCGTCCGAAACAGAAACGGAAAACGCTGTTTCCCGAATCCTTTCCGCCGAAAAATGCTCTATAATCAATCACGAAAGCCTTATCTTCATCATTCAAAAAGGAAAATGACTTCAAAAGAGAAAATGACCATGACCGCTGCCGAACCAAAAACTGTCCAACCGGGAAAACCGTTTGACAACGGCAAACGCAACCGCAAACGTTACGGGACGCTTGCCGTTCTCGCCGTTTTATGCTGGTATTTCTGCCTGCATACAACGCCGCTGCAAATTTCAACGTTGACCACCGGCATCACCGAACCCTTCAAACCCGACGGCACACTGGACTACTTCGGCGCGTATGAAAAACAACGGGCGTATAAATTTTCGCCGCCGGAAGAAAACGGAATGCGCGATGTCATCGCCGCTCTCGGTCCTGCCGTTCTCGAACAAGCCGCTCTTATTGCAGAATATACGTGGGACGAAATCGTCTCCGGCAAACCGCAGCAAGACCGCGGCGGCTCTTATAACTGGTACGAACAGTATTACAAACCGCTGTGTACCGCCATGTATATTGACCCCGAAGCCGAACCAAAATATCTGAAATCACCGGCTTGGGAGTCGGTTATCCAAAAATTGCATAAAGGCGATAAGGAATGGAACGATGAGAAGCAAAAGGAACTCCGCGAAAAACTGGCGACTGCCCCTTGGAAATCGGCCGACCAGCCGGAGACGGCGGCGTGGCTGAAAGAACGTTCACCGGTTCTCGACCTTGTCAGCAAAACCGTCCGCAAGCCGCATTATGTTGAGTGGCAGCGGCGGGAGGACTGGATGTGTTGGATATTGCTTCCGGCAGCGCAGGCACAGCGGACTTTTGCACGGGAGTTGCGAATCCGCATCATGGAACGTGTCGGACGCGGCGACATTGACGGCGCGTTTGATGATGCAATGTCTATCCTGCATCTTGCCAAACATCTGAAGCGGGCAGAGTTTTGCGTGACAAAACTTGTCGGATTATCCTGCGACGATTTGGCAGTCGAATCGGTGAAAGTGATTTTGGAACAGGGCAAGCCGTCAGCGGAACAGTTGGCGAAGTTCGCTGCCGGTCTGGAATCACTGCCGGGTCATTGGTGTCTGGAAGTGTTTGATGCTGTTTTTGAATCAGTGGTGGAATATGAATGTCTGTATCGTTTGTCTCAAGCAAGCGGATGGCAAGGCATTATGCAGATGCGGGAATTCGCGAAGTTCTGCGATGAAAGAAACGGTTTTGTTGATTTTCGTATGTTCATTTTTGCTTTGCCGATTGATATGAATATTGCTGGTAAACGGATGCACGACTACATCGGCGAATATTGGCGGGAGTTACGTGTATGCAGCAGTCCGGCGGCGTTGCTGGCTGCCAGTAAAAAGTATAGTGAAAAGGTGGAAAAAATGACCGGTGATTTCGAGAAAAACAGGAGTCAATGGCTGCTGTTGCCGCTGGTTTCTTACCGGTCGCGGTTAGCCGGCGATCTTGCAGCAAATTTACTGATTCCGGCACTGGATTCGGTCAATAATACCATTGTCCGCAGCGGAACACGGTTAGATTTAATGCGGACGGCGGTTGCGCTGGAACGTTATAAAACCGACAGCGGCAAGTATCCCGACAACTTGGACGCATTGGTTCCGCAATATCTCGATGAAGTACCGCCGGACGGTTTTACCGGACGAAAAACAATCACGTATAAACCGGCTGCCGGCGATAAATCTGCGGCGGACAAATTCATTCTGTATTCTTTCGGTGCTAACGGCGTTGACGACAACGGAATTGCGGGAACACCAAAAAATCCGAAAGATCGGAATCACGGCGATACGGTATGGTAAACGGTATCGGGGGAAAGCGTTGCGCACAACCAGCGGATCAATGTCACGTCCGCAACGCTAATCTTCGCTAATCCGCATAGTTTTTGGAAATGATGACATCTTTGCGGCGGTGTTCCGGTGTTATTGACCACGATTTCAGTTTGCCGTTTTTGACGCAACCTTGGATAACCGTGTTGTGACGCAAATACAGTTTGAACGAAACATCCCACGCTGCCGTCCACGCCGGAAGCAGATAAATTTTTCCCGACGCGTTTTCCTGCACCAGCATTTTTTGCAGCGCAATACAGCCCGCCCCGTTGTGGTCAAAGTCAGGAACCGCATCAGGACGCTCTTTGCCGAAGAACGGAAAACGTACCCGCTCGTCATACGTTGACCACCGGTGAATCAAACCGTCCGCCGCTTCTTCCCCCATCCCCGCACAAGCAAAGTGAATCTGGTCCTGCGTCCAGCAACTATATCCGTATCTGTTTTTATGGATACGCCGCTCCATTGTTTCCGTAACAATATCTTCCGTCCCGAAAGAAACACCGAAAAGAGAATAGGGAAAAACCGCATAAAGTTCACCGTTTTCCATATTTCCTTTTTTCGCATACTTATCCGCGGGTTTCAGAAATTTTTTGCCCTTTTCTTCGCCGAACGGAATGTCCGGCAATTGCTTTTGCAGCGTTTCGTAAAATGTTTTGTCCTGCGGCGGCAAATCGGGAATTTGCAGAAGACCTGCCGTCAGATAGTGCAGCCCCGCAATGTCCGGCAGCGGATTCGTTGCCTGCCACCACGTTTCCAGCACTTGAGCCGGTTCAAGCAGCAGTTTTCCCTTTTTGTCCGATTCATAATGTTCCGCATAAAACGTCATATTCTCGCGGCAGAGAGGAAGCAGAATGTCGTTTTTGAATTTTTCGTCTTCCGTGAAGCGGTAATACTCCAACGCCATCGCCGCCATTTCCAAACCGCTGTTGAAGTAATAATTATTATACCAGCCGGGAGGCAGCGGTTTGCCTTTTTCCGGTTTCGGCGGTTTGGCGAAAATCAGTCCTTGAATCTGGTCTTCATCGCCGATTTCCATGCCGGTCAACTGGGTATTTTCCCGCCAGTAAGCACCGCCGTGTCCGAACCAGTCCTTTGTGATGGCCTTCCGCAAATCCAGAATGGAAAAGTAATAACGGAAAAACGGACGCATCATTTCCGTATCTCCCGCGGCAAGCATATACCAATACAGAAGACGCTGATTCTGAAAGGTGAACCGGTTGCCCCAAAGCCGCTCGTCCGGGTGAAGATGATTTTCGCCGAAAGGAAACGTGAAAATGCCGCCGTTGAATTGCGTTTGATATTTTCCCCGTCCCTGACACGCCATCATATACCGGGAAACGTTGTATGCCTGCGACACAATAAAGCCGCCGTCTTTTTCGGAACGCTGCCCCGGCTTCGCCGGCGGAGTATTTTTTTCCCGCTCATTTTCCGGCAGAGTGTTGTCCGAAGCGGCAATCCAACTCCGGTTCCAAAACGCTTTCCACCATGCACAATGTTTTTCCCAAGCATTTTCACGCGAGTAGGAATCAAGCAAAGCGCAGCAATCTTTTTTCCATTTGTTCACGTCTTTTGTTTGCTGCGTCAGCGAAGCAATTTCAACGGAAAACGATTTGCCATGTCCGTTAAAGCCGTTGTTTTTCGGAACAAGACCGCTGCTCTGTCCGCTGCCCTGCCCGTTGACCTGCAAGGCGCATCCGAAGGTGTTGTATTGATACGGGTCGGGATGCGTTTCGGACATTTCCGTGATATTGTAATAAGCCAAATCGCGGGAGAATGCGCTGCGTTCACCGTTGGTATAAAACCAAACGAGCCGGTTTCCTTCGGCGGACAGCGTATCGGTTGTGCCGTCCAGCCGTTCCCGGAATTCCGGTTCGACACGGATGTCGAAATTCTCATCGGAGGTGATTTCCGCCCGATACACCGGTGCGTTGGCATCAACCCAAATGCGGATATGAATCTGATGTTTCCATCCGGTTGATGCGGGGCTGATGGGCCTTATGAGGGAGTGAATGTCGATACATCCCTGCTCAAGATTGAGCGTTTGTGTGATTTTGCCTTTGCCGGTGCGGAACGGATTGGGATGAAGGCGGATGCGGATTTTTCCGGTTTTCAGCACGTTGCCGTTCCAGTCGAAGGCATCGGTTTTTCCGAGCAGGAGATAAAGTGCGTCATTTTCAACGGAATAGACATTGGCACCGAGGTCGCCGTTTCCGGCGGGCATGGAATCGGCGGCGGTTTTGCCGGGCGAGTCCCAGACGACATTGTATTTTGAGACGGGAAAGGCAGTTTCGGTACTTGTTTGTGCCGGACAGGAAACCGTGCCGAAGGCGAAAAGAAGAGCCGGCAGAATTGTCAAATGTTTCATGGTGAAATGTCTCATAGCAGCATGTAAAAAAGAAATCGAAACAGCATTATAACCCGTGCGGAAAAAATAAAAAGAGGGAAGAGGAGAATGAGAGCGGGGTGACGTACTCACGTCGACTGCAAAGTCCTAAAACTCACAAATATTAGGCAATACAGGCAATTTAGGAAGGTGCTTTCACGACATTTTACAGCAAAAAACCGACTTTGCAGGTGACGTG
>JAIRPZ010000310.1 GCA_031256755.1 Planctomycetaceae bacterium | reverse complement strand
ATGCGAAAAAACTATCCGCCGCCCACATCACCGTGAAAGGAACAATATGCAATTTTTTAAGATACGTTATAAAAATTACTCGCCTTGGATATGGAAGTTTGTTCGCAAGGATGACTACTGTCTTTTAGAGGAGAGACGTTGTTCTGCGTGCGGCGAGACATTACCGCGTACACAAAAGAATGAAAATTATTATGATCGTCCTTTTGACGCATTGCTGCATAAAATGGGCAGCAAATGGACCGATTGTATCGGAAGCGGTGAAGGAGTGTTTACTTTGGTATCCCAACGTGTATTGGAGATTTGGGAGGCGGAAGGGATCGGCAAGTTTCCGGCTTTTCCGGTGAAAATTATCCCGCCATATCCAAAAAAGGTAATGCAACCGCCTCCAATATATTACCGTTTAGACAATAAACGGATCATCGGTGCAGAAATGGATTTAGAAGCAAGTGGTTTTATCAATGTCAGATATTGTGATAGGTATCACAACTACTTTTGTGATTATATTCAATCACAGAGAATGAGTGATTTCAAAATTACTCTGCAAATTCTGAAAGACAGAACTTGGAATGGAAAACACATATTCAGCATAAAATACCCTAATTATTTATGGTGCTTGTCAAACACCATAAATAATTAGGATAACGGTTTTCAGAAAAATCAGCAAGACAACATTTTCAGGACACGACCCAATTAAACCGTACACCGGACGGTTTGCCGCCCCGCCCCTTGCAAATTCCGCAAATTCAGATACAATTAACAAACTTTTCCGAAAACCAAAATAAATCCGTAAGTTCTTAATCGATAAGCATTTGCGTTAGATATTTCCCTTATGTCCGACAGCGAAATTCCGAATATTCCAACAGCGTTCACTCCTCCAAGCGACGGTACACGGCTGTTCCAACTCTCCATCGAAAATGAGATGAAGAACAGTTATCTGACCTACGCGATGAGCGTGATCGTCAGCCGCGCCATTCCCGATGTCCGCGACGGTCTCAAACCGTCCCAGCGGCGAATCCTCGTCGCCATGAACGACCTGAATCTTTCCCCCGGTGCCGGAAGAACAAAATGCGCTAAAATCTGCGGCGAAACAATGGGAAATTACCACCCGCACGGCGACTTGGTGATTTATCCGACTCTCGTCCGAATGGCACAGGAATGGGTTGTCCGAAAAGTGCTGATTGATAAGCAGGGAAATTTCGGTTCCATTGCCGGTATGCCGCCCGCCGCCATGCGGTACACCGAAGCACGGCTTGCCCCCGCCGCCGCAATGATGCTCGAAGATATTGACCTCAATACCGTTGATTTCATTCCGACTTACGATGAACAGCGCACCGAACCAACAGTTTTGCCGTCAAAATTTCCGAATCTGCTGGTCAACGGTTCCAACGGAATTGCTGTCGGAATGGCAACGAGTGTGCCGCCGCATAATGTCGGCGAAATTTGCGACGCAGCGATGACGGTTCTCGATAATCCGGGTATTTCGCCGATAGAACTGCTCAAGATTTGTCCCGGTCCCGATTTTCCGACCGGCGGCGTGATTTGCGGACGGCAGGGAATTCACCAAGGATACCTCACCGGCAGAGGCACCATTACTATCAGGGCAAAAACCGAAATCGAAGAAGGAAAACGGAACCGAATTATCATTACAGAAATTCCGTATCAGCAGTCCAGAGACGAAATCGAAAAACGGATTGAAGCCGCCGGAAAAGAAGGAAAAATTCCCGGCATCGCCGCCGTTCATAATGAATCCGATTTGAAAGAACCGGTACGTCTGATTATCGATGTCAAAAAAGATGCCGACCCGAATATTGTACTGAATCAACTTTTCCAATTCACACCGCTTCAGGATTCCTTTTCCATCATTCTGCTTGCGCTGGTGGACGGCAAGCCGCGTCTGTTCACGTTCAAAGAACTCATCGAAGAGTTCATCCGGCACCGGATGACCGTCATCCGCCGCCGGACACAATTCCTGCTGGCAAAAGCCCGAAAACGGCGGCACACTGTCGAAGGACTCATCATTGCTCACGCCGATATTGATGAGGTCATCCGCACCATTCGGACATCGTCAACGCAGCCCGAAGCCAAACAACGTCTGATGCAGATTCAATGTCCTTCGGCAATGTTGCAGCGTGCTTTGGGCGATGGTTTTGCCGATTTTCAAGCCGACCGGGGCGTAGCGGAAAATTATACGCTCACACCGGTTCAAGCCGATGCGATTCTCCGAATGACGCTGGGTCATTTGGTCAATCTCGAACAGGAAAAACTCGGCGAAGAATACCGCAATTTGATTTCCGAAATCGGGGAATATATGAAAATCCTTGCGGATGACAATCTCATTCGGGACATGATTCGGGAGGACTTGCGGCAAATTAAGGCGAAACATGGTGATAAACGGCGGACGGAAATTTCCGGCAACGCGGCTGTCGATATTGACATCGAAGATTTAATTGAAGAAGAAACGGTGGTGGTCTCCCTCACGCAGGGCGGATATATTAAACGCACGCCGGTCTCGGTTTATCGGGCGCAGAAACGGGGCGGCAAGGGGATTATCGGGGCAAAAGCCGCCGAAGAAGACCTGATACGGCATCTTTTTGTCACTTCGACTCACAATTACCTGATGTTTTTCACCAACTTCGGGAAAGTATACTGGCACAAAGTTTATGGAATTCCCGATTTAGACCGGACAAGCAAGGGGCGGGCGATTGTGAATCTGCTGAATCTTGCGGCGGGAGAACACATTCAGGAGTGTTTGGCGGTTTCTGATTTTGACGAACCGGATCACTATCTCGTGCTGGCAACGAAAAAAGGTTTAATCAAGAAGACGGCATTGTCAGCGTTCCGCCGTCCGCTGAAAGGCGGGTTGAAAGCCATTAATCTTCGGGAAGAAGACGAATTGATTGAAGCGGTGATTGTCGGTCCCGGCGATGAATTGATTATTTCGACTGCATTGGGCAAAGCGGTGCGTTTCCGGCATACGGATGTGCGTGCGATGGGAAGAACGGCAGCCGGTGTGAAGGCGGTCAAACTCCGCAAGGATGATTCGGCGGTGGGAATGGTTGTTGCTTCGCCGGATTTGACGCTGTTAACGGCGTGTGCTAACGGCTACGGCAAGCGGACTCCGATGGGACCCAACGGTGAACCGGAAGCGGAACAAGCCCCTCTGGATGAAAGTGAAGAAACGGCAGAGAATAAACGGCTGCCGGCAGAGGAAGAGACCCCGGCGAGCGAGTTGCCGGAAGACGAAAACGATGTGAACGGCAATATGCGTTTCCCGACGAAGCGTCGCGGCATTCAGGGAGTACAGGGCATCAAGACCTCGGAGCGTAATGGTTTGGTCATTGGTATTTGCCGGGTGGGCGATGGGGACGAGGTGATGATGATTACGGCGAAAGGGCAGATTCAGCGGATTGCGGTATCAGATGTTCGGGTGATGGGACGCAACACGCAGGGAGTCCGTCTGATGAACCTCGAAAGCGGCGACTCGCTCGTTGCGGTCAGACGGATTCCGAAGGAAGAAGAAAACGAATAACGACGGAAACACTCACGCCGTTATCAATTAAAATATGCCCGTCCGGCAAGGACACGGGAACGTATGTTCCCGCTCTGGTCAATTTCCGTTGGTTAATTCTCCCGCCGTGAATAACTTCGCCGCGAATTGGGATCACGGTTCGATGCATTATTGCGGCTTGCATTGCGGTCAGAATTACCGTTTGACGTTCTTGGTGTGTTCGCCGGTGAATTTGCACCGCGCAGATTACCGGCAGAATAGGGTGCAGAACCGGGGATTTCAACAGCCGGCGGAGTTGCCGGAGCCGGAACAGCCGCCCGTTCAAATGCCGGTTTCGGGATATTTCCCGTACTCACATCTATAGTACCGGCAGCAGGCGGTACGGTCATAACCGATCCAGCCGTGACCGCAGGACCCGTAGCAGGTACTGCCGTGACCGCCGAAACACCCGATACGGCAGGCATTGTTCCCGTCGGCGGCGTTTCCGGCAACGGGAGATCCGAGTCGGGACTTCCTTCGGATTCCGGCATTTCTGGCGGCGGCGGCAGCGAAGCAATCCCCCTTCGCCGCTCAAATTCTCTTCGGGCTTTCTCCGCTTCCAACGCCCGCTGTTCGTCAACTTGTTTTAAGACCGCAAACACCTCTGCAACCGTCGCGTTGCCGTCATTATTTTTGTCAAGAAACTTGAATTCTTTGGCAATTTCTTCCGTCCATACACCGCCGCTGCCGTTGACATATTCCTGCATGGTGATCTGGGCATCCTGATTGATATCCATGTCGAAAAACCAGTCAGGAACACCTGCCGGCAGATGATCGTAAGGGGTTGTCTGTTTTGTGGAAACAACAGCGTTTCCAACAGTACCGCTGTTCTTCGTTCCCCCCAACGCGGTCATCAATTCCGACATTGACAGCCGTCCGTCACGATTACGGTCGAAGGTATCGCCCCGAAACGGCAAATTATTCCACTCTCCTTTGTCTTTGTCAAGCGTTCCGTTTTTATTTTTGTCAAATTTCGTCATCATCTCTTGTGCCGACCGCAGCGTTTGATTTGCATCCGCTGCCGGAGCGGTTTTAGCAGCTTTTACGGCAGTTTGCGGCGTTTTTTGACCAAATGCCAAAACGGGTGTTTGCGGCAATTCCGTTTCTCCAAAAGCGGGAACTAACGGTTCTTCTGTTTTTTTTGTTTCTGCCGGATTCGGGTTGCCGGCGTTCACTCCTGCGGCGGGCAGATTAACGGGCGGAAAATTTCCGTTGCCTCTGTCGGCTCTGTTACCGCCTCCTGCGCCTCCGGGCTGAAACCGTCCACCCATACCGCCCGGTTGGAAGCCGCCGGGTTGAAAACCACCTTCCGTACCGCCGGGTTGGAATCGACCGCCGCGGTTGCCGGGTTGGTATCCGCCGCTGGCACCGCCCGGCTGATATTCGTTATTTCCACGCACGCGACGACCGCCGTTGTCCTGCCCAACGCCAATACTGGGCAACAGCAACAATAGAATTACAAAAAAACGTTTCATTCTGAAAAACCTCCCCCCGGAATTGACGGTTATTTTCCCGCATGATGCATCGTCATGTCAAGCCCCCGATATAAACCCCGAATAGCAAAAAAAGTTCCGCTTTCTGCCGGCAAACGTTTTGCTTACGGAAAGGGTTACGGGGGATTGTCAAGTACCGAAGTACGGATTATGATAAGGGATAAGTCGTTTCTCCAGCCGTTTCTCCGTATGAAGCATCTTCTGCCCCCGGTTCGTCTTGGAACCCGCGGCAGCGTTTTGGCACGTTGGCAGGCCAATTGGATTGCCGCACAATTACAGGCGCGCGGCGAAAGAGTTGAGATCGTTGTTATTCAGACAAGCGGCGATGCGATTCAGCACGAATCCATCGTCAATATCGGCGCACAAGGGGTTTTTACAAAGGAAATTCAGCGGGCATTGCTCAAAAATCAAATTGACATTGCCGTTCATAGTGCAAAGGATTTACCGACGGAAGAAGTTGCAGGGCTTCAATTAACGGCGGTGCCGGAGCGGGATTCCTTTCGGGACGTTTTTATTTCACGGATTGCCGGTCATATTGAGCAATTGCCTGCCGGTTCCCGTATCGGAACAGGAAGTATGCGGCGGAAAACGCAGATTTTGCACCATTTTTGTAACAAATATCGTGTCGAGGATATACGGGGCAACGTGGAAACCCGGCTGCGGAAATTGGAATGCGGCGATTACGATGCGTTGATTCTTGCGGAAGCCGGCTTAACCCGACTGGGATTTGCCGATAAAATCTGTTCCGTTTTAGAACCGCCGATGTTTCTTCCTGCTGTTGGTCAAGGAGCATTGGGACTGGAAATCCGCAGCGGCGATAAGCGGATGACTGATTTATTGCAGCCGTTCAATCATCTGCCGTCATTTTCGGCGGTTCTTGCGGAGCGGGCGATGCTGCGAAAATTACAGGGCGGATGTTCGGCTCCGATAGCCGCATTAGGAACAGCAGCGGAAAACACATTGACACTGCATGGACGTGTTCTGACACCGGACGGCAGCAAACAATATGACGTAATTCTTTCCGCACCGTTGTCCGGCGATCCTGAAACATTGGGCATAGACGTTGCGGATCAGTTATTCCGTCAAATGTATCCTCTATCCGGTTGAAAATTGTTCTGTTAAAACAGCAGCCCGGCGATTCGGCAGTTTTAACGCTGGCGATCGCCAAATGCCTTACCCGCTACGGCATATCCTGCATAATCCGTTCAGTTTCTTCCAATACCGCAATAATGTTACAGTAATGCTCTATTTCCTCCGCCGTTAATTCCCGTCCTC
>JAIRPZ010000283.1 GCA_031256755.1 Planctomycetaceae bacterium | reverse complement strand
TTTCTCCTTTTTTGCGTCTTTTGCTTTCTTCTCTTCGTCAAGGGCTTTTTGGATGTCCGGCGGGAGTTTATAACTGGAACGGTCGCCGTCTTTATAACTTTGTGTCGATTCGATCTGTTTCAATGAAAGTCCTGTAACATGGGAAAAATCAGTACTGGCAATGATCGCGTCCGTAAAATCAGCCCCCGTTACATCCGTATTTTTTTGGAATACAACCATCACTAAATTGAAACGGGAGAAATCGGCTTTCCGAAAATCTATGCCGGAAAACACACATCCATTCAGATCGCGGGTCTTATAATTCCACGTCTGCTTAATCTGTTCAAAAGAGATCGTGCAATTCTGTTTCAAATAATTCGGGGCAGATTGGAATTGTACACGGGTGATCACTGCATCGGTAAAATCTGCATTTTCAAGGTTACATCTCTTGAAAACAGACTTATGCAAATCGGCTCCTGAAAAATTGCATCCTTTCAAATCGCAGCCAATCCAAAAAGTGTATAGCAATTTGAACTTGGAAAAGTTTGTTTTTGATAAATCCTTATTATGGAAATTACACATCGAAAAGTCTTTATGTTTTGTGTAATTCGCTGTTGCCATCAGATCTTTCTTTTGAATTCCTAATTGGCAACCCTGTATGAAAAAGGCATCTTGAAAGTCACAATTTGCTGCGCAGATAGTTGTGGCTACAAATTGCGTTCCTCGAAATGAACAATTGAGAAAGAGGGGGGCGTTTCGGCTTTGCAGACCGTGATAACTCTCAGGAGGCGATATTGACTTCAAGGCAATTCTATCTATTCCCCAGAATGGACCGAGCAGAGAACCATCAAAATTGACATCTTTGATGACATCTCCGCAATGACTGCTGCCGTCATCGGTATCCACGATAAACACTATAGGCAAAAATCGTTCATTAACTTTTGCACCTGGGGAAACATCAATGATTTCTTGTCCCCACCGCATTGCCTTAATGTGCCACCTTTCCTCTCCGTCAGGACACTGTATTGTCTGTTGGCTGACTCCCTCAAATTTCTCTTTGTCAACCCCGGGCAAGAGTTTCTGATCAGGGAAGATAGTGTAGGAACCTTGTTGAGAAAATAAGTACCCGGCACAAAGGGTAACTATCGCGAACAGTACCAAGAGACACGACAGCAATGATTTGTTTTTGCTGCGCTGTGTAGTATTCGTCTCCGATTCAGAAACAGCAATCTCCGTGTCAGCAGCAGCGGGTGGCGCACCAATTTGAATGTTGTCGAATTTCACCCCGCTCCCCCAGTGACTTTGGATATAGATGCGTCCGTCAGCAATAGAGACACCGTTTTCTTGGTAGTATAAGACCTCGCTGCCTTGAACAATCAAATAGACCGTAAGAGTGCCGGTGGTTGTTTGTCCGGTTGCTGGTTTCCATGTAATCTTCATTCCTTTGTTCGGAATTTCCGGCTGTCCAGCCGGTTTATACCGCTGGTAATTTCGTGTCAGCATGTCAAGCATTTTTGCCGCACCGGTACCGGTTGCCTGATCTTCGTCAAGCGACTTCACAACATTGCCGCCGAGTTTTTGGTTATAGCCAATGCCGTGCATCAATTGCGTTAACCTTTCGTAATTTTTGTCGTTGGTAGGCGTTATGTATTTGTTATCGAACTGTACAACACCGTCTATCCCTTGGGGAACTCCGGTATAGTTCGTGAGTTCATTCGGCGGCTTATGCGCAAAGGCAGCCAGCCCTACATCCTGTCCCGCATCAGTACTGCGAACCACTCTGTCTACCATAGCAACAGTGTCGAAAACGGCAACTTCGCGAACACCTGTAAGACCGCCGATTTTGATGCCACTATTTCCGACAAAGCTGAGCTTGCGCGGATCGGTGGTATTGTCTTCATCAGACGTGTCTATTTTTTCGTCTCCATTCCTATCCGGCTGTAAATATCCTGTCTTCTTTGGTCCTACCGGATTGTCTTCGGAATTGCAAACAGGATCGTAAGTATTCCGCAAAAACGAACACGTAAACGTCAACGTGAACCCGGGCTTCTGGCCTGTATTCAATTGCGCCCGGGAAAACGCATAGCCGTTTTTTGCTTCGGGATTCCGGTAACTGTTCCCTTCCGTTTTCGGCGGAATTGCTCCTTCAGCCGGAACCATCGTCGTGAGTGACCAATTCGTTCCTGTTCCTTTGTCAATGATCCATCCGCTCGGCACGATCCAGTCATACTGTCCAGCAGCGTTTGTCGGTGCTTCCTGTACGCGGACTTTAACGCGGTCTTCTATAATCGTACCGCCGCTGTCCTTAATGAATAATTTTAATTCCAGTGTCTCCTGTCCCGAAACCGGCGATGCGGTCGCCTCAACGAAGTAGGATATGGCGTAGTTGCCGTCCGCAGCGGGAAATGATGTTGTCAACCCGGCAATAGCCCCGCTTGTTGTTGCGTTTGTGCCGTCTGTATTCAATAATTTCAGACCGTTTGGCACTTGAAATTCATACGAAATACCCTCAGTTTTTCCAAAATAAAACACGCGTATCGGCACCCGCCGGTAATCCGGCGGCACAACCGTATCCAAAGTTGCCGCGGTTACCCCGCATTTCACCGGATCGAAATAAGTGAGACGTTTTAGAGCAGCATCGTTCTGCCGCATTGCGTATTCTGCGGTTGCCCGCGGTGCATTTTTTGCGGGGGAACCGATATAGCCGTTATTGTCGCTGTCGGTACTCAACAGAACCCAATGCTCGATAGGGGCGGAAAAAACATTGACACGGGCAATCTTTCCCTGAAAAAGACGCTCCTGTTCTTTATCGCCGCTGGCTTCGTGTGCGCCTATCCAGAAATTTCCGTCGGGAAACGGCTGCGGAGTCCAATCGCGTCCCTCTTGCGTTCCGGTAATGTCCGTATTGTTCTTGAACAGACGGAAGAACTTCCCGTCCGATGCACCCGGCGTATAAACACCGGTTAACTGCATCCATTTGCCGGCATCGGCATCATTGCTGAACGAGGCAAACGTATAGTTGTTTTGCTGGATTGAGCCGTCCCAAGTGCCGAACTGATATTGATACTGACCGTCTACTTTGCGGATACGCAGGTAGACCTCTTTGCCCCAATCCCTGCCGTCACGGAAATCGGGAAAATTGTGAGCGTAAATGTAAGCCCAGTTATCGGTAAGTGTATCGGTGCAGACCAACGCCGAAATGGTAAAGCCGCCGCTCAAGTTGATAGCACTAAACGTGTCTCCGGGAAGTTCGATTTTTCTGGTTTTGGTGATGTCCATAAACTCCGGCTTCACATCAACCTGCAAAGCAGATATCTCAAAACTGGGAAAGAATACGCCTAGATCAGAATTATTCACGACTATCTTGTCTGTATCCGCCATCGGAAAACCTCCAAAGGGAAAAATACTAACCACGACTCTCCATTGTAACCACTTTTCCCGCAAATGCAAATCTATTTTCGAAAAATGACACAATAAAGTTAAAGTTTCTCCAGATACGGATCACTCGTTTCGTCCCATTGCCGCGCGGCAACCTCACAATTCCTCAAAACTTATGACGGCTTTTTTGCCGTAAAGTGCCGGCTCCGGTCATCGTAATGGTGCGTGTGGAGCAAATGATGCGACAATTCGCCGCACGGCTCCTTGAAATAATCCTCGTAAATCCGCTTGATTTCCGGGTTTTCATGGCAAAGACGAACCGTGCAACGCTCGTCCAGTGTGTAAAGTTGCGCGGTTCTTGCCGCCCGCACTGCGTCCAACTGCGAAGTTGCTGTTTTCGGCTGACCGCCGCCGCTAATACAGCCGCCCGGACAAGCCATAAATTCGATAAAATGCCACTTTTCGGAACCGTCTTTCACTTTTTCCAAAACTTTTTTGGCATTGGCCATCCCGGAAACGACCGCCACCCGCAGCGTTCCAACACCGGGGACTTCCGCTTCCGCATGTTTGATGCCGTCCAAGCCGCGAACCGGCTTCCAGTTCAGCAACGCCGCCGGCGGATTTTGCTTGGTGGCAAAATAATAACCCGTGCGGATCGCCGCTTCCATCACTCCGCCGGAACAGCCGAAAATCGCTCCGCCGCCGGAATAATCGCTCAAATACGAGTCGTACTTGCTGTCTTTCAGTTTCAGCAGGTCAATTCCTTTCATTTTGATCATTCTCGCCAGTTCTCTCGTGGTAATCACGAGATCAGTATCCCGAATTTCCGGCTTTCCGATTTTGACACCGGCATTGTTCATTTCGGGGCGGGAACACTCGAATTTCTTCGCTGTGCAGGGCATAATCGACACGGAAACAATTTTGGCCGGATCGATTTTGTTTTTATCGGCGTAATAGGTTTTGATCACCGGACCCAGCATCCCCATCGGCGAGCGGGCGGAGGAAAGGTTCGGAATCAATTCGGGATAGAACATTTCGCAGAATTTAACCCAGCCGGGGCAGCACGAGGTGAACTGCGGAATCGGGGCATCTTTCTTTTTTGTGATGCGCTGCACCAATTCCATGGCTTCTTCCATAATGGTCAAATCGGCAGCGAAATTGGTATCGAGAACCGTCTTAACTCCCAGCGCACGCAGTGCGGCAACCTGTTTGCCTTCGACATTTGTTCCGGCAGGAAGACCGAATTCTTCGCCGAGACCGACACGGGTGGACGGCGCGGTTTGGACGACAACGTGCAAATCGGGATCGGCAAGTGCGTGCAGAAATTTTTCGGTGTCGTCTTTTTCGGTGATTGCGCCGGTCGGACACCACAGCGTGCATTGTCCGCAGTGAATACAGGGAACGTCATCGATCAGCGGCAGTTCGTAGTGGTGCATAACGGCTTCGGCTTTTTCGCACACTTCGGCACACTGTCCGCAGAGAATACATTTTTCATCGTCCCGCTGAATGGAGGGATTTTGCGGATCAATCGGCACACGTCCGCGCAATTGGGGCAGGACGTTGCCGATTTTTTCGTATTGAGTGGGTATCCAGCCCTCTCCGCCGGCGGGTTTTCCGGTGCAGCCGGCTGCGGCGGCACCGCTGACGGCAACGGCACTGCCGGCGATTTTGATAAACGACCGCCGGCTAAAAGCGGCACCGTCTTGCTGTAACTGCTGCCTGTCTTGGGGATTTTGATTATTGTCCATAGAACACTTGCTTGTAAAAAGGAATGTGTTCATTATATCCTGAAACCGGAACGGTGTCCAGCAGACCTGCGGCAGCACCGGCGACATTGCAAAAATACGGCAAAAGAGCGGACTTGTTCTCTAACCCAGTGCATTCCCGCTCCATTTATACGTGTCCTGTATGTTGCGGCAATCGTTTGGCGTGCGGTATTTTCCCGACTGAAATAAAAAATCTTGCAGCGGTTTGGTTTTATGAATTTTCTTCTTTCACAACAGCGTTTGCAACTTGTAAAAAACGATTCAAGCCGCCGGTATAAGAGAACGGTGCAGCAATACCGTTGCGTTGAATGCTGCCAATATATGTGACATGCACCCGGTGTCCGTGCTGCACTTTATTGACAAAACGCCTCACTTCTCAACGCCCGGTTCGGGATTTTGATCGCTTCTCAAAACTTCTGGACAAGGCTGCACTATTCAATATTCTTGAACAAGAATATCAATTTAGCACAAATCGATTTTATGTTTTTATCTTGTTCACTATTTTGCGACAGACCGATATGTCCATAAAGAACCCAGTTAAGATAATCCAACAACCCAGATTCATTTAAGGGAGCATCTTGCATCAATGCCACAATCTCATCAGCATATAAATTGTATTCGTCTTGTGCAGTGGGTTCATCGCGGACACCAAGAGGGTCCCATTCGTTTAATAGCATATTACGCACATTACGGATAATGTCTTCATGATTCATCATTAGATTGAATTAACAAGTTAAATTATATTTATTGTAGCATAACAGAAACAAATTCAAACCGCCGACTTGCCGGACGGCTCGCA
>JAIRPZ010000207.1 GCA_031256755.1 Planctomycetaceae bacterium | reverse complement strand
GGCAAGGGATGGAAGGTGTTCCTGCGTAACCTGTCCCTGCGTCATTCCGGTGCCGGCGAAGTAAAAAAAGGTTGTCATGACAATGCGGGGTTCAGGCGAGTACCGCAGACAAGACCGCTTCAAGACAGGAGCGGTGCGTTCATCAGAATGGTTTTCTTCCCTCTGTCCAGGAGGTGCGTTTTCAGTACACCGAAAGCATAACGCTGAAGATAACCTTGCAAGTATGCGCACGCCCCCGAATGGGAGCAACGCAGGTTTTCATACTTGCTATTGATTATCTTCACACAGTAAAACTGTTGGACAGTGAAGTCAACCAATCCGCTTTTCAGCGGCTGATGAATTGCTACGAACTCTAAATTTTTTGTTTCTGATTGTTGTTAATGATACGGCGCAACAACGCAATATATCATCAACAGGGCAGTATTGTACCCTGCTTTCGATTTTGGACAAGAGAAGGGGAGCGGCAGGATGATAACGCCATCATCCTGTTTCATTTCCGGTATTTCTTGTAAAAAGCGATCAGTCCGTTGGTCGAAGAATCGTGCGAAGTGATGGTTTCGCCGCTTTGCAGTTCCGGCAGCACCACACCCGCCAACTGTTGATAGCCCCCGCTCGTCTTTATTGCCATCGCCGTCTTGTTCGGCTTTCCCCTGTTCACCAGTTGCGGAAATCCGTATACAGGGCAAAGATGCCGCATAACACCATACGCTAATTTTGGACATATTTTGCGGTTATGGTAAAATACAGCCATGCAGAACACCATACAGAAGACCCGTTTCGGCGGTTTTACACCGAATACTTTGGATTTTTTCCGGCGGCTGGACAAAAACAACAATCGGGAATGGTTCGCGGAACATAAACCGGAATATCAGAAGTCCGTTGCCGAACCGTTCAAACAACTCGCCGTTGAACTGGCACCGATGGTGCAGGAACTTGACCCGCTGATCTTTACCGACCCGCGGCGGACAGTTTCACGAATTTACCGCGATACCCGCTTCGCGTCTGACAAAACACCCTACCGCCCGAATATTTGGATTGCGTTCAAGCGGAACTCCGATTGCTGGACAGCAACGCCGGTTTTCTTTTTTGAAATAACCGCAACGCACTATATGACAGGTATGGGAATCTATCAGGCGGATGCGGCAACCATGCGGAATTTCCGGCAGCAAATCGATCATGCACCGCAGCATTTTCGGGAAATCATCAAAACAGTATGCAAAAATAAAACAATCAAACTGGAAGCGGAACAATATAAACGTCCGCTGTCCTGTGAACATCTGCCCCGCGAATACCGGAAAGCCGTTTTCCCATGGTATCAATGCAAAACGACGCTTGCCGTTATCGGTACTTACAAACCGGACAAAATTCTTTACAGTCCGAAATTGACGGATTTCATTATTGACAAATTTGTTTTTTTCAAACCGCTTTATGATTTTCTCTGGCGGGCTGCGGCGGCACGGACAAGTTCTGTATCATCTGCGGCACGGAAAGGGTCAGAAAGGAAACAAAACGAATGAACCGGATACTTATCACATCAGGACCGACGCGGGAATATCTTGATCCGGTGCGTTATCTGACGAATGCTTCGAGCGGACAGATGGGGGCTGCGCTGGCGGAATCCGTGCTGCGGTACGGCGGTCTGCCTGTCATCGTCAGCGGCTGCGTTTCCGTTATGTATCCGGCCGGTGCGGAAGTGTATTGGGCGGAAACCACCGAACAAATGCAGGAACAATGTCTTCGTCTTTTTCCTGCGTGTACCGGCATAATCGGCGCAGCGGCTCCGTGCGATTTTCGTCCCGTTGTTTTTTCCAAAGAAAAAATTTCAAAGCCGAAAGATGCCCGCACCGTTTCT
Organism: Planctomycetaceae bacterium; assembly: GCA_031256755.1. Classification (GTDB taxonomy): domain Bacteria; phylum Planctomycetota; class Planctomycetia; order Pirellulales; family Thermoguttaceae; genus WRKP01. The sequence goes on along the minus strand of JAIRPZ010000207.1, from coordinate 6,971 downwards.
ATGGTTTTTTCCGAAACGCCGGATATTCTGGCATCCGCCGGCACAATAAAACGACCGGAACAGTGGAGCATTGCCTTTGCATTGGAAACCGAACAAGGACAGCGTCCGCAACGCGCTTTGGAAAAAATGAAACGGAAAAACTGCGATTTCGTTGTGCTGAATTCACCGGAATCCATCGGCAGAGCGGAATCTTCGTTTTATGTATTCGATGCCGGCGGCGAATTGCGGATAACCTTTACCGGCAGCAAACGGGCATTTGCCGAAGAACTGCTCCGGCTGGTGCTGTGATAATGATTTCATCGTCCGGTGACTTTACGGAGTATTTTTTAACGTTTGCACCGGCGGACAAAACTTCGCCGGCTTTTTTATTCTGTTTTACCGGCTGCCGGCATTTCTTTTCCGCCGGCAGGTGCCGCTTTCAGTTCGACATTCCGCACGTCAAGTTGCCCGGCAGCGGCAGCCAAACCCAGCATCAAAACGGCTTCGCGGGCAGCCGGCGGAACCGGAATTTCCTCTTTCACTTTCCGCCAGCCAAAAGTGCCGAGGCAAGAATTCATCGGTACCGCCGTAATCTGCTGCAAATCTTCATCATAAAAAGATAAAAACGCCGTCGGCGGCATAACCGATCCCTGCACTGCCGTAATTTTATCTCCCCGAATCTCTGTTTTGACGGTCAGCATTTTCGTTTCCCGTCCGTCAATGGCAAGCCCCTGTATGATTTGCGATAACTGTATTTTTTGAGGACTGTTGATTTTTGCCGGATGTTTCCGTTGGAAACGGACATAATTCGGTTCTCCGTCTTTTCCTTTAATGACTTGTACATTCCGGGCATAGTGCCAGTTGCCCGGCGTGCCGTCTTTTTCCGTTTCGCTGAAATCTCCGTTAATAAGAACGGTTTTGTGTTCATCCGCTTTTGCCGTGCGGTGTTTTTCGGCTTCTCCCGTCATCGGCACGAAGAGTGTCGGCAATAACCGCTCCTGCACCAGTTTCCCCTCCTTTTTTTTGTACAAATAATACCGCTGCTGATGCCGGCTTCCGAGAGGCACAATCATACGTCCTCCTTCTTTCAGTTGATCAATGAGCGGCTGCGGGACAGTTTCCGGCGAACAAGTCAAAATAATTTTGTCAAACGGAGCCCGTTCTTTCCAGCCCTGAAATCCGTCACCGATTTTTACTTGGACATTCGCCGCCCCGATTTCTTTCAGTAATTTTTCCGCTTTTTTCCCCAATTCTTCAACAATTTCAACCGTGCAGACCTGATTCACCAGCAAACTCAACACGGCCGCCTGATACCCGCTGCCGGTTCCGATTTCCAGCACGTTATCGGTCGGTTTCGGATCAAGTTGCTCCGTCATATAAGCCACCACGTAAGGAGGCGAAATCGTTTGTTTATGACCGATGGGCAATGCCTGATCCCAGTAAGCGGCAACGCGGTGAAGGGGCGGAACAAAAAGATGACGCGGAATCCGCTGCATCGCATCCAGCACGCGTGCATTCGTTAATCCTCCCTGCGGAAGGAGAACATGCTCCACTAATTCTTTCGCCGGTTCAATGACCGGAAATTTTTTGAGCATGTCCTCTTTCGGTCCCTGCGCGGCTCCGGCGCAAGTGAAAAGCATTCCTAAAACAGCGATTCCCGAAACCGCAGCAAAGGCATAATAAAAATTGGTTCTCATCATTCCGGCAATTATCCGCATAGGCAGGGTATTGTCAATAGCCCGCAATGCGTGAACGAATTTTTCCGTGAAAATGTCCGTTTGAAATGATCTTGTGATGACCGGCGATGAAAAGAACCGGGAATATGCTGCCCCCCTTGCGAATGTTTTATCATGGATATAACGTTTCTTAATTAAAAATTTTCAATGATTTCAAATACTGACCCGAACAAGAAAAATGCTGACAATAACAGCAATCCCACGTTTGTTTTTCCGAACACACCTCCTGACCGTAAGATTTCTTTTACCCGCTGCCTGTTTCCTGCTTTCCGTTTGCACGGCATCGGCGCAAACGGCGGATCCGCAAACAGAAGACGGACGAAAACAGTTAAGAACAGCGGACAAGCAAATTGAATTCCTGCAAAAACAAACTCTTGCTCAATCATTGAAAATGCTTGACGAGGAAGTGTTTTACATGTTTCCCGGAGTTATCGACGGGCATATTCAGGAGTGGGGCAGCCCGGACAGGTTGGAAAAGAATTGTTATCGGGAATATCAACTTGATGTGAAACGGATCCTTGCGAACCGTGTTTTCCGCAAGTGTTTGCAGGACTTGCAGGCACTTCCCCGCAATAAAGCCGCCGAAATCGTCATCAGGGAAATTCAGGCGGCTCTTGTACCGTATCAAAAAGAATATGACGGGTACATCAACGGCTGCCTGAAAAGCCCGGAAGCAACGACCGTATTGGTGACGATCTCCAGAAACGGCGTGCCGGCATTGCCGTTATTCCGCAAGAAATTGTTCGCCTTATGCCTTCTTGCCGGAACACTGGACTTGACCGATGCTCATCAAACCATTGTGCAACTTGCCGAACTGGCGGAAAAGCAGAAAGCCGAAATCAAAAAATTGCCGCATGAGTTAGTCCGATTATCTTTTCTCACTGCGCTTGCATTAAGCAATCATCAGGTATTGGCGGCGGCACTTTACGGAACATATTCGGACAAAGACAAGTTAGCCGCATTTTATCCGCGGTGTGACGAAAGACCTTTCGTGAATTTTGAAACACCGCGAATAGAATACGACAGCAGATTTTTCGGAGAACCGTCGGCAGCGGCAAAGGAGATGATCAAAGTCCGGCTGTTTGACACGCTCACCAACAACGACTTCGCCGAATTATACCGCCTTGCGAAATAGAAAAGGCGAACCCGATTGCAACCCGATTGCTGTATTCCAACGTGCCGGATGATCTTGATTTTGCAGAGCGATGACGGCATAATGAGGATTCATGCGTTATTCAAGACAAACAGCATTTGCCGGTCTTGGCGAATCCGGTCAGCAAAAATTGTCCGCAGCACGCGTTGCCGTTGTCGGAGTTGGTGCGCTCGGTACGGTTGCCGCAAATTGTTTGGCACGCGCCGGTGCCGGTTTTCTCCGCCTGATTGATCGGGATTACGTGGAATTAACCAACCTGCACCGGCAAATGCTTTTTACCGAAAACGATGCCCGGCGGCGGATTCCGAAAGCCGCTGCCGCTGCCGCACGCCTTGCCGAAGCCAATTCCGAAATCGTTTTGGAACCGATCGTGGCCGATTTTAACGCCGCCAACGCCGAAACATTTCTTTCCGGCATTGATCTCGTGCTTGATGCGGTTGATAACTGGGAATGCCGGTTTTTGCTGAACGATATTTGCCGGCAAAAGGAAATCCCATGGATTTATTGCGCTGCCCTCGCCGCCGAAGGTATGACGATGAACTTTCTGCCGGGGCATCATCCTTGCCTGCAATGTGTTGTGCCGAAGCAGACGTTAACCGGTTTGCAACCGACTTGCGTCACCGCAGGCGTTCTGAATATGGCAGCCGGTGCGATTGCGTCTATTCAAGCCGCCGAAGCCGTCAAAATTCTGACGGACTCTCCGACCGTCCGGCAGGGACTCTTTACGGCGGACTTCTGGAATAACCGGTTCAAAACGATTCCGTTTGAACAAGACGCAGATTGTCCGGTGTGTGTGCATCGCCGGTTTGACCGTCTTACGCTGCCGGAAAATATACAGGTATTAAAAATTTGCGGACAAAATACCATTCAAATCACGCCGTTTCCGCCCCGCCGGTTTGATCTGGAAAACCTTGCCGGCCGGCTGCAATCGGCAGGCAAAATCGATAGGCAGCCCTTTATGGTGTCATGCGAAACGGAACATCACCGGCTGACGTTTTTTTCCGACGGCAGAGCCTTGATTGAAAATGCCGCCGATGAAGGGCAGGCAAAATCGCTTTATGCAGAATATGCCGGAACATAAAAGCGGAAGCAAAACAGAATGAGCGGAAAAATCCGTTTTCCGCTCACACTCGCAGCGTCACTTTGTTTTATGCGCCTTCCTGCCTTGTACTTTTCTTGTATTCTTCTTCCTTTTCCGCAAAACCTTCCGCCTGTTCGATGATTTTTGCCGCTGCTTCTTCAGTCAGATCGCCCATCTGCATCAGATCATTCGGTTCAATAATCGAAAGATCGTCAAACGACAAAAAGCCCTCGCCGACCAAACGATCCGCCAATTCAGGACTGACACCTTCGATCAAGCCGTATCCTTCAACGGCTTTCTCCAAATCGGCTTCCAATTCTTCGCGGGTCATGATTTCCACATCCCAGCCGACAAGTTTACTGGCAAGGCGTACATTTTGCCCTTTTCTGCCGATGGCCAATGACCGTTGTTCCTGTTTGACAAGAACCACCGCCCTGCCGAGCATCGAACAAAGGATCACTTCATCAATTTCGGCAGGACGCAACGCATTCGGAATGTATTCGTGCAGGTCTGCATGCCATGGAACAACGTCAATCCGCTCATTATTCAACTCGTCCGTAATGTTTTTAATCCGGCTGCCCCGCATACCGATACACGCCCCGACGCAGTCAAGACGCTGATCACTGCTGTAAACGGCAATTTTTGTCCGAAATCCCGGTTCGCGGGCAACCCCCTTAATTTCAATGATGGCATCCTGAATTTCGGGGATTTCTTGTTCAAACAACTTTTGGACAAACAGCGGACGAATCCGGCTTAAAATCACTCTTACTTTTGAGCCGGCTTTCCGTACTTCCGTAATCAATCCGCGGCGGCGGTCGCCGATCTCAAACCTTTCGCCCGGAATCCGCTCGCTTTGCGGCAGCACCGCCTCGACTCCCGGTATGTCAAAAATGACCGCACCGGCCACACGGAAAATGTCTTCGGCATCTTTTCCGCGTCTTGGTCCTTCGATTTTATGGACTTTGCCGGTGACCATCTGTCCGACCTGATCCAGTTGTTCGGAAAAAACGGCATCGCGTTCCGCTTCTTTGATTTTTTGAATGATGACCTGCTTGGCACTTTGCGCTCCGATCCGCTCGCCGATTTCTCTCGGAGAGATTTCGACTCCGTCTTTTGTGCCGGTGATTTCGCCGGTCACGCGGTCAATATGAATACGGACTTCGGCTCCATCGCCGTATTGTTTCCGGGCAGCCGTGGCAACGGCTGCTTCGACTCCGGTAAAAACAATTTCTTTATCGATCCGTTTATCCCGGTGAATTGCGTCCACTATTTTGAGAATTTCGCTGGCGTTCATCGTTGCGTTTTTGGAGTGATTGGTGTTTTTGCCTGTTGCCGCGGCGAATTCGATGCGAACTTCTGTATCAAGCGCATAAAACCCGCCCAAAGCAGGAAATCCCGCTCGGCAGACCGACATTAAAGATGATTTTAACATAAAAAGAAATTGCTGTCAAGGACGCTGTCCGCCGGGACATTCCGCAAAAATGCATTTTTGTTTGACGAAATATCAAAACTGTCAGGTATAGGGGGCGTGTCATAAAATTGATCGATTGAAAATAACCCTGAAAAAACAATGCTTGACGGCAGTCCATTCAACACATTTGTCCCGCGACTCCTTGCCGGAAAACTTGGAAAATACGCTTATTTTCATTGAACCTTCCGCTGCCGCAAAAAAGAATCCTGCCGATACGATCTGTATCCATACAAGTCATTTCCGCCGGTGATCGTTTGTTGCTGAAAATACCGCCTCAAACAGACCAAAGCAGCGCGTTCCAAGCAAGAAAAAGAAACAGGGCTTCGGTAACAGGCGACATCATAACGAACCTTTGCATGTCGGTGATGTTTTCCGGCGTATCGTGTTCTGATGACATTGTATTTGGCGGTTGGTGATAATAAAAACTTCGGCGGAAACCTTGCGAATGAATGTACCGTTTTTACCCAAAAATCAATGCCGGCAAGTTCGTATAGCCAACCTCTAATACCGGCTGCTGTTCAACTCGCCGGTGTATTTTTCGGCGAACTGAATTTCTGTAATCTGACAGGTGCCGGTGAGTCCGCGGAGGCGAACCTCAAGGCAGCGTCCTGATTTGTTCCGCAGCAAAACCGCTGCGGTTGAAGTCGTACCGTCAGGATAAAAGAAAATCGGTGCAGACCAAACCGTACCGGCATCGGCGGTTTCTCCCAGCCGGAGTTCGCCGAGCATAATGTCTTCGGCGGCAAAGGTACTTTCTTCGGTTTCTGATTCGCCCGGTGCCGTTAATCCGAGATAAAAAGCCGCCCGTTCTTCGGCAGCGGTGATAACATCGACAATGACAATATCTTCCGGCAGTTTAATATATCGGGTATTGCCTTCCGTATTTGTTGTATCCGGGGGCTGTGCCGGATTCCGCAGCCTAAAATCCTCGCTGCTGCCGGTAAAACCGCCTTGCTCAAACGGATCGAAGATATCTGCCGAATCGAAACGGCTTGTTGTTTGCCGGGAAGACAGTCCTGCTGTAAAATGAGCATCAAGTACCCGGTCAAGAACGAGCGTAGATGTGCCGAGTTGACACCGCAGGCAAAAGATTTGTCCGTCTTCCATTCCTTTGACTTTTGTTTCCAGACATTCTCCGCGAAATTGGTCGGCGGCAAACCGCAGGCGATGCTGGTCAAGCGTTCCCATCAGCATTGGAATTCCCAATGCGGCAACGGCTGCCAAAATGACCAGCACCACCATTATTTCAATTAATGTAAACGCTTTCTTCCGAAACATACCGTTGATTATACCTGCTGTCCCGCCGTTTTGGTAATGTGCGGATAACGGTTCCGACCTTGTCCCCGTTGTTGCGGAGTTTTCCGACTTGCGAATTTTTACGCGACATTTTTGCTATTCTTTCATATTAAGAGCAGATACTTATGTCCCGGTCCCAAAATACAAAGGAGTCCGCAATGTCCTCTTCCGAAACATTAGCCGCCCCCCTTTTCTTTATGCGGAATGCCGGTAAAATACGGTTTTGATCGTAAAACAATGTTTCCATTGAGAAAC
>JAIRPZ010000184.1 GCA_031256755.1 Planctomycetaceae bacterium | reverse complement strand
CGGTTTCGGAATGTCCGGCAACGTGAAGAACGGATTCGGATTTTTACCCTCCGCCTTTGTTAAACGTTTCCCGTCCGCACCGCTTAACGCAAGCGGCACCGAAGAACGTATCCGTAAGTTGCCCCCCAGCGTTGATTGAATCTTTGCCGTTTTGATTTTCCCGCCCGTCCATTCCAGAGCCGCTGTAAAGCCGCCGCGAGTCCGCAAGCCGCTGATGCTGCCGCTTTGCCACGCGTCCGGCAATGCCGGTAAAAGATGCACCGCTCCGTCGCCGCTTTGCAGAAGCATTTCCGCAATACCGGCTGCGGCTCCGAAATTGCCGTCCACATCAAACGGCGGACATGCACAGCACAGATTCGCATAAGTTCCGCTGCCTTTGTAGTTTGTCAAACGATGGTCTGTTAACCGCAGCGTATTGGTCAGCAATTTATACGCTCTGTTGCCGTCCTGCAATTTTGCCCAAAGACAAACTTTCCATGCCAGCGACCAGCCCTCTGCCGGGTCGCCCCGGTCATTCAGCGAGTTCCGCACCGCCTCAAACAATTCCGGCGTGCGGTACGGTGAAATCAGGCAGCCGGGATAAAGTCCGTAGAGGTGAGATAAATGCCGGTGATGGTCTTCCGGGTTATCCCAGTCAAACAGCCATTCCTGCAACTGACCATGTTGTCCGATTTGCATCGGCGGCAAACGGTCGCGCGTTTTCCGCAGCGTTTCGGCAAACTCCGCATCGGTTTTCAGTATTTCGGCTGCGGCAATAACGCTGGTAAAAAGTTCAAACACAAGTTGGTTGTCCATTGTTACGCCGTAGGAGTTTGATGCTTTTTCCTCATTCTTTTTGCCGTACTGAAACGAATTTTCCGGCGAATGTCCCGGTGCAATCACAAGCCAATGATGAGACGGTTCTTCGACAAGAAAATCGAGCAGGAATTCGGCAGCACCTTTCATCACCGGATAGACCTCTGCCAAAAACTTTTTATCGCCGGAGTAAAGATAATGTGTCCAAAGATGCTGACAAAGCCACGTTCCGCCCGTAACCCACATTCCGCATATCGCTTGGTCAACCGGCCCGGTAATCCGCCATAAGTCAGTGTTGTGGTGAACAACCCAGCCCCGCGCGCCGTACATTTTTTGTGCCGTTTCCGCACCGGTAACGGATAAATCCTTCATCATTTCGAACAGCGGCTGATGCAGTTCCGGCAGATTCGTGGATTCCGCATGCCAGTAGTTCATCTCCGCATTGATATTGGTCGTGTATTTCCCGTCCCACTTCGGTTTCGGCGAATCATTCCAAATCCCTTTCAGATTGGCCGGCTGCGTGCCGGGCTGCGAAGAGGAAATCAGCAGATACCGCCCGAATTGAAAAAACAGCGCGGCTAACTGCGGGTCATTTCCCTTGCCGAATTCCAGAAGACGGACATCGGTCGGCTTTTTCGCCGCTTCTACGGCAACGGCATCATCCGCCGCAAGATTGAATTTCACGCGGTCAAACTGATTTTTGTAATAAGCAATATGTTCCTTTTTCAACGCTTCATAACCCTTCTGCAACGCAACGTCCAAATATTTTCCCGCCCGTGCATCAGGGTCGGCGGAAATGTCATGATAATTGACAACGTTAGTCGCTATTGAAATATACAGCGTTGCGGCATCGGCATTTTCCGTGCTGATTTTATTTTCCGTAACGTTTAATGTGCCGCCTTCGGGAATGATTTTGACTTCTGCCGTGAACCGGACTTTTCCCTCGCATTTTTCGTGGTCGCTGCCGTTTCCCCGTAAAATGAGTTTATCGTTTCGGGCGGCGGTCTCATTTTTTTCATACGGTGCGTCAAGCCAAGCGGTGAAATTGATTTTTCCTTTTTGCGAAGCGGTCAGCCGGACAACAATCACCTGACCGGTCAAAGCGGCGAAGGTCTCCCGCCGGTATTCGGTTCCATCGACCGTGTATCGGACGGTGCTGACAGCGGTATTGAGGTCAAGTTCGCGGGAATAATTTTCCGCGCTGCCGTGATTCGGAAAGGCAATGTTCAGATTCCCTGCGGTTTGATACGGCATCCCGTGATTGGTCGGTGATGTCATTGTTTCTTCGGCGAGAATCTGTGCTTCTTTCCATTTTTTCTCAAACATCCGTTTTCGGATTTCCGGCAATGCTTCCAGTGCTTTGGGATTGTAGTTGTTATTCGGTGAACCTGCCCAAATGGTATCTTCGTTGAGTTGAATTTTTTCCTGCGGGACGTTGCCGAAAACCATTGCGCCGAGCCGTCCGTTTCCGAGCGGCAATGCTTCTGTCCATTGTTCGGCAGGAGCATCGTACCGAAGTTTGAGATTCTCATCGGCAAACGCCGCAGCGGTAAAAAGCAGTGCGAAAAACTGTACAAAAAGCAATACAGAAAATAGAACGGCAGCAAAAGTGTTTTTCATCGTCATCAGTTTCATGGCAATCTTTGTCACGGTAGTCATTGTCATTGCAGTCATTTGCATAGTAATCATAAGGGGTAGGGGTGAAAATCAGGA
>JAIRPZ010000160.1 GCA_031256755.1 Planctomycetaceae bacterium | reverse complement strand
GGATATTTAGTGCAGCACGGAACAGACCCGCCGAAAATCCATGATTTAGTTGTGCTGGTTCAATACTGCGCAAAATTTGATGAAGTATTTTTTCAATATCAAAAACAATGTGCTTATATATCGGAATATGCTGTTGCATTCCGGTATGTTGATGTTGAAGAAGTTGAGGCAGCGGAAGCGAAACAAGCATACCGTAATGCCAAAATCATTTACCGGTTCTGCAAACACAAAATAAAAGATGAACATAATGAGTGAAATAAAGAATGAACAAACTGAAAATGCCGCGGTATTACCGCGCATACTGCCGCCGAAGAAACCCCGCGGTTGTTTCGGCTGCCTTAAATTCGGCTGTATCGGATTCCTTATTTTTTCCGTGTTGCTCTACATCGTTATACAATTTTTTTGTTTTAACGGCAAACCGTTGACGATCAGTAAAGAAACAACATTCATTACCGAACCGCTGTTAAGCAGCGGCAAATTCGTTGACTACTTCAAAGCCGTTGAAAACGAGGTGTATCCGAAAGAAATGAAAACCGATGACAACGGATACCGCCTTATCGTTCAAACACTCGGCGTGATTGACCGTGAGGATTGGGCGGACAAACCAACGTTGGTCAATCTCCTCAATCCGCTTGAAAATCTCCCGGAACGCGTTTCGCAGATTTATGAAAAACTCGGCTTGGAATATGACCCGGACTTCAAGCCGACCGTAAAAATCGAATCTCCGAAATCGTTTTTACAGCACCTTGATCCAGACGGAACAAAAGACCTCATAAAAAACTATGAAACATTTACAGAGGAACACGGCTATTGGACAATTCAGGATTTTCCGCAACTTGAAACATATATTAACGACAACACCGCCGGTCTCGATATTCTCGCAGCGGCTGTCCGCAAGAAAACGTTTTGTATGCCGATGGTTCGGTACAGAGATGATGCGCCGCTGCTGGAAGTCATGACTCCCGTTGAAATAGAGACGATGCGTGCCTTTGCACGTGCCGTACAATGCAGAGCGTTCTTCCGAATCGGAAACGGCGAAATTGATAAGGCGATAGACGATATTCTGACACTACATTATTTTGCGCGGCACATCGTCAAACAGGGACCGCTTTTCGACGGAATGGTCGGTCTTTCTTTCGAATTGACGGCTCACCGTGTCGGCATCAACGCTCATCCGAAACATCCCGCAGCGAAAGAACAATTACAGCGGCTGCTTAATGAGCGGGAAAAATTGCCGCCGTTGTGTTCGTTTGATGAATCAATGAAACGGGAACGGATGTTTTGTCTCGGATTGCTGCAAGACATGTCCCGCGGTATTATTTATAATAACGTATTCGAACGTCTTCCCGCTATCGGTGATTGCCATGTTTATGATTACAACGAAGCCATGAAAGTGATGAACCGCTGTTTTGATGAAGCAGAGAAAGCCGATGCGGATATGGATACTTATATCGAGAAAAACCTTCGCAGTCCGTCGTCGCTATGGACGATTATCAAACGTTTTCCGACAGCGAAAGGCAGAGGCCAATGGGTCGGAACAATGATGACAATCATATTGGTTCCGGCAGCATTCGAAACGGGGAAAAATGCTTGGCAACGGACAGACATTCAACAGGACTTGATGATGAAGGGAACAGTACAGTTAATACAGGAAATGAAACCGTCCGCTCAACCTGCAACAGAAGTATTGCTTGAGGCACCGTTTGCCGATATGTATGCGGAAAAAAAGATCGTTTTCTGCCGCAGCGGAGCCATAAAAATTAAGGAAGAAAAGAAACGATCCATTAACCCGCCTTCAGGAAAAGAAAAATAAATGTTATAATATTTGTTACGCAGAAAGTATGACTGCTGCAAATGGATGACATACGGGACTTGATCCTGCAAATACAAAGACGAACATGAATAATAAAGTACACATCCTTCCTGCGTTTCTTTCTCTGCTTCTGCCGGGGCTGGGACAATTTATTCAGCGGCGGGGTCACGCTGGTGCGGCATTTCTCTTTGTTTTTCTTTGCACACTTTTTATCCCGTTCTGTGTTCTTATCTTCAGTATATGGCAGTGGCTGCCGTCCAGATTTGCACGCGGAATGCTGTTCGGCATTGTATTGAGTATACCGCCGCTTTGGGTGCTTGTCTTTGCTGTTCTCGATACCGTTCTTTGGCAGAACAATAAGCAAACGCATTTCAGATTTTTATTGGCGGCTTCTTTATACTCTGGATTCTCGTGATAGCGGTATTGCCGATGATACCGGGACCGAGCGGCTATGCTCCAGAATCGGTTTGTAAAATGCTCTGCAAGAACAATATCAAGCAAATTATGATTGCGATACACATGTACGCTGCTGAGCATAACGGACAACTGCCGCCGGTTTATACAACGGATAAAGACGGTAAACCGCTGCATAGTTGGCGGGTATTGCTCTTGCCGTATTTGGATGAACAGTTATTGTACGAAAACATCCGTTTGGACGAGCCGTGGGACAGCGAATACAACAAACAATTTCATTCGCACCCGGCAGGCAGAGTTCATTTCAGTTGTCCGAGCCGTCGTCATTTTTCGCTTATCCTGCCGACAGGGTTTAAAGAATTTCCCGAATTTTCGAATACATGCGATTATTCCTTGGTGACCGGCAGCCAAACAGCATTTCTCATTCCTCGTTTAGAATCTGCACCGGCAGCGAATATCAGGTTGAATGACATTAACGGCGGAAAACATAAGGCGATCATTCTTGCGGAGCGGTTAGTGCCGGTTCATTGGATGCAGCCGGATGTGGAGATTCCGTTTGCAACGGCGGTCAGAGGAATCGACAAAGAGATTAACGGAGTCGGTTCATTTCACCGCTACGGCTGTCACTGCGGTTTTGCCGATGCCGATGTTCAGTTCATTCGTAATGATATTGAACCGGAGAAGTGGAAAGCGTTATTGACGATAGACGGCGGTGAAAACAGCCGGTCCGAATCAGGCAAATGAACAAGCCGTTGCCGGTTTTTCGGTAACGATACGGATTTTCTGACCGGCAAATTCCGGCGGCAAGACCACACTGTTCCGTCCAGCGGAACGGTCACGTTAAATGCAGTTAAACTCATTGTCTTCTCTTGTAAAATACGCTTGAATCCACACACGGTATTATTGCAAATTTTAATGAAATTTAATGAAAAAGGGAAATCCGCTTAACGCCGGTAAAAATGCCCTTGACTCCGCAGCCCGATAACAGTAAAGTTGTCCGGCGTTGCCGCATTGACGGGCTTTGAAAAAAAATTATGCTTATCCGAAACATTATTGCATTTTGTACTCTGTTCTTTTTCGCCGCATTGACGGCGGGAGTTTCGTTCATCGGCTGCAAAGGGACACAAGCCCGGCTGATGAGCGGAAGCGAAGCCGATAAAGTCGGAAGTACCCGCGCCGGTGCCGAAGTTTATAATCCCATTGTCCGGGAATCAGTCGGAAAACTTCTGAAACGCGCCGCTGCCGAATCGATTCAGCAAGTCGGATACCAAGACCCGCGGGTGCCACTTCCGAAACGGAAAGTTTGTTTTGTCGGTCTGGAAAACGCAAGCATGGAGGAACTCGGCGATTTCAAAGAACACGTGAAAACCGCCATTCTCGAAAGGATTTCGGAATCGGATCAATTTGAAATTGTCAGCGACCGTGCCGTCACATCGGGACTGCGGGCGTTGAGTTTACGCCCGGACGAACTTTTTATGCAGGAAAATATGCGTATGTTCACGCTGGCGATGGGACGCGGCGGAACGCCGGTCGATTATCTGCTCTTTGCGAAAATGACATCAGGAACAACAGAAAGCAACCGCGATATTCAGCGGGATTATAAACTGACGCTGGAACTGATCAACACGCAAACCTTTGTTCCGGTTATCGAATCCGCTCCGATACGGAAAGAGTACAATAATTCGGTCAAAGGCAAAATGGGCAGTTGGTTCAAAAAATAGTGCGGTCAAAAACGAAACAAACATAATGTTTCAGATATTCGGCATTGCCTTATCGGCAATTATTTCCCTTTTTTGTGTGATTCTGGCAGCGGTCGTGCTGCGCCGGTGCGCCAGAGTTCCGATCGAAACCGACAGCGGACTCGTCCGTCTGACCATTGATCTTTTCTTTCCCTGTTTGATTTTCAAACGCTGCATTCAAACGGATGCGTTTGCCGATCTGCAAAATCTTTGGCTTCCGCCGCTGATCGGATTTGCGATGACCGCTGCCGCCACACTGATCGCCCTCGCCGTCTGCCGTCTGCCGGCACGCTGCACCGGTTTGCAAACCGCCAAACAACGCCGGACATTCGCCGCATGCGCCGGACTGCTTAACTACGGATTCCTGCCGATTCCGCTGGTCGATACATTTTTCCCCGGCGATACACGAATGAGCGGAACATTTTTTCCGATGTTTCTCGGTGCCGAAGTTTCTCTCTGGACATGCACGATATTTACGATGATGGGACGGTTCGATTCCGCTTCGTGGAAACATCTCATCAATGCGCCGATTCTGACAATCCTCGCTGCTGTTCCGCTCAATCTGCTCGGACATTATTCTGCCGATTGCCGGGCGGTTTTGACACCGGTTTTCGATTTCCTGCTGAATGACCGTTTCGGACCGGTAACCGTCATCAGCAAAGGTGCCATTCCGGTGGCACTTCTGATGATCGGCTTAACGATCAGCGAACATCTCCGCGGGAATTCCGTCCGGCAGCGGCTCGGTTCATTAGTGAAAATTTCCATGTGGTCATGTGCGATCCGGCTTGTGGTTATGCCGGTTCTGATTATCGGCGTTGCGGTACTGCTTCCCTGCACAACAGAAATCAAGCGGGTCATGATTATTTATGCAGCAATGGCATCCGCTGTACTGCCGATTGCGCTGTCCAAAATCTATGACGGCTCGCCTGAAACCGCCTTTGACACCAGTATCAGCAACACGCTTGTTTCGGTGTTTACATCGCCGCTTTGGATTGCCGCCGGACTGCATTGGATCGGCTGACCGGCGGTCACCGGATCATAAACGTCCGCGTTGTTCCGCCGGGCAGCACTGCGTCCACCACGATGCCGTTTGACAGCGACGCTCTTTTCAGTGCATCAATATACTGCTGCCGCGTTGCCGCCGGTTTGCCGTCAATCTGCATAATCACCATACCGACATTGAGTCCCGCTTTTTCGGCACGTCCGCCGGAAAAAACCGCTAAAACAAGCATGCCCTGTTTGCCGGAAATCTTGATGTTTCCCAGCATCTGCCCGGTCGCCTGCACCAGAAGCATGCCGAGTTCCGGGTCGGTGTGATGAATGGCTGATCCTTGCGGTGCCGCGAAAGGTCCCAGTGTCGGCGGAAGAGGTTTCATGGCGGCACTGGTTTTGTATTTTTTTCCTTCCCGGAAGAAAATAATTTCGTGTTCTTTCCCGATTTCCGCCCGTTCCGACAGCCGCTGTAATTGATAAACCGCATTGACCGGCTGCCCGTCAAATGTCTGGATCACGTCGTCCGGTTTCAGTCCCGTTTGCACTGCCGGCGAATTCGGCAGGACATATTCGACCATCAAACCGGTATTCTGTTTCAAGCCGAGACGTTTGGCATCTGCCGGCGTAACCGGCTTGGTTTCCACTCCCAGCCATGCCCGGACAACTTTATCTTTTTTGATAAGTTGCTCGGTAATCCACTGAACGTTGTTTGACGGCAGCGCAAAACCGATGCCTTCGTTTCCGCCGGAACGGGATGCGATAGCGGTATTGATGCCGATAATTTCTCCGCGAAGATTGATCAGCGGGCCGCCGGAATTGCCCGGATTGATCGCGGCATCGGTTTGCAGCAGTTCCGTCCGTTGCACTTTCCGCAGCGACCGCCCTTTGGCACTGATAATGCCGGCACTGACGCTCGAATCCAATTCAAACGGATTGCCGATAGCGAGAACCCAATCACCGATTTCCATCTGGTCGCTGTCGCCGAAAGCGGCAAAAGGGAGTTCCTCTTTTTCGGGAACATCAAGCCAGATAACGGCAAGATCGGTGGACGGATCGTGCCGGTATTTCTTGGCAAAGAAATGCTGCCCGTCATAAAGTTCCGCTTCAATTTCCCGTGCATTGGCAATGACGTGATTATTTGTTACGATAAGTCCTTTGGACGAGATCAGCACGCCGGTGCCGGTGCTGTCGCCGGGGTAGCGTCTGCCCGGCGGGGGCTTGAGTGCCGGTATCTGAATTTCCATGGCTTTCCGGTCTTCGGAGGTTTGCAGATGCGAAATGATTTTCACGGTTGCCGGCAAGACCTTTGCGGATGCCGACCGGAAAGCGGCGGAGAGTTCTGCCGCTTTGGCGAGGGACTGTGCCGAAACGGGTGCTGCCGCTTCTTCGGCAAAAACAAATGGCGAAGAGACAAGCAGACAAACAAGCAGGGGGGGAAAAATACTGAATTGCCGTGCCATAGGATTCTTTATCGGGTTATTATTCCGGCTCATTATACCCGATGCCGCCCCCGATTGCACCTTGCCCTGTTCCGGTCGGTTGCGGCTTAATTTCAGCAAATTTATACCGCAACACAACCCTATCGACATTCTGCATGAATTCGGCAATAATAACCACCTATGCCAGCCAATTTAACACAGCAATACAAGAAAGCCGAAGAGAATTACCGGCGTGCAGAAACGCCGGAAGACGAATTGAAATGGCTCCAAATTATGCTTGCCGAAATGCCCAAGCATAAAGGAACCGATCACCTTCAGGCAAAACTCAAAACACAAATTTCCCAAGTCAAAAAGGAAGCCGAACAGCAACGCGCCGGCGGCGGGAAAAAAGGAAGCGGAACGGCAAAATCGTTCCGCGTTCCCCGGCAGGGAGCCGGAACAGCAGTGATCATCGGCGGTCCTAATGCCGGAAAAAGCCAATTGCTTACGGCATTGACAAGAGCAACGCCGGAAGTTGCTCCCTATCCGTTTACCACCAAACAGCCGCAGCCCGGCATGATGGCATGGGAAGATGTTTTTGTACAATTAATCGACACGCCGCCGATTACGTCTGATTTTCTCGAACCATATATTGTCGGACTGCTGCGGAGTGCCGATCTTGCCCTGCTGATGATTGATCTCGGCGATGACTCCGGCATTGAACAATGCAAGGAAGTCATTGATAAATTGGCAACGACAAAAACACGGCTTGCAGCGGAATCTTCTTTGGACGAAGAAGATGTCGGTTTGGCTTTCACCAAAACGTTTTTCCTTGCCAACAAGATGGACGACCCCGAAGCGGAAGATCGGCTCGGTTTGTTTCGGGAAATCTGTCCGCTGCCGTTCCGGGAATTCAAAATCTCGGCAACGCTGCCGGAAACGCTGACCGAATTGCGGAATGCTGTGTACGAATCGCTGGACGTGGTTCGGATTTACACAAAAGACCCGAAGAAAAAGGAAGCGGACAGAGATCGACCGTTCACTTTAAGCCGGGGAGATACACTGCTGGACTTGGCGGAATTGATTCACAAGGACTATGCAAAGAACCTGAAATTCGGCAAGGTTTGGGGCAGTGCCGTTCACGACGGCACCGTCGTCAAAGGGGATTACATACTGAACGATCAGGATGTTATCGAGGTTCACGTGTAGGAAAACTCCGTTCTCTTTGCGGCACCGCTATGGTGCTTTCGGGGAAGCGTTTTCGTGTGTCTCTTCCGGTTCTTGTTCTTGTACTGCCGGCGGCTGCCCCGGTTTGAATTCCGCTGCACCGCTGCGGTAAGAAACACCGTAAACGTTGCGGTGCGGACTCATAAACCGTGCCGATTCGAGAGTCGCCGTTTCCACCAAGAGCAGTGTATCCGGCGTATTTTCTCCGCCGGTAACCAGCGCATAACCGCTTTTGCCTTCAGCCGGACAGTGCCGATATTGTTCCGCTTTTTCGGCGGAACGGAAACGGGTTCGGTTGACATTGACGGAACAGCAAGTAAAAGAGGGACAACGGACTGCATTGTAAAGAACGGACGGGAAAACGCAATGACAGTCCGGCTGGACGGGTATTTTGGACGTATCCGCAATACGACCGGCAGCCGCCCCCGTCCGGCAAGGACTGTCCTCGCTCTCAATTTGGCAAGGACTATAATCCGAAACTCATGCCGGCATCAGCGTAGGACTTATTACTATCGTCAAGATTTTTCGATACTTTCACCGCTGCCGGTTTTGCGACTGCCGAAGCAGCACTCATTGCCGGCAGCCGATTTGATGACCGTTGCGGCGTAATCTTTTTCGGCAACGGAGCAATCAACGGTTCGGTCTTTGGCGGCAGCGGGCCGATTGTCTCTGTATATTCCGGTATCGTTGCCG
>JAIRPZ010000119.1 GCA_031256755.1 Planctomycetaceae bacterium | reverse complement strand
TCGAAACGCTGATTGCCATCAATAGCCTTTTGTTTTTAGAATGGCAGCAAATTCACGAACTTAACAGCGGACTGTTGGAACGGAATTTTTCTATTCTTCTTGCATCGGTGCCGCGTTGTTTTGCCGCCGGAATTTTTGCCCGGAATTTTTACATTGATTTTGACTTGCATGATTTCCCGCACTGCCAAGCTTTCTTTCCTGTGCAGGGATTTCGGCGGATGATTTATGTAACACTTGTATTCTGTTTCCTTGCCCTTGCTGCTTTTTTCACATCGCCGTTTATGTTTTGATGCAGAATGATTTCGAGTCATCATACCGGAATAACAATGCCGAAAAACGCCGCAGGAAAAGCAAAAACGGAACAGGTGAAACCGGATAAAATGGTAAAATGTGTTATCATGAAAAGGTGAAATGAACAAACAGAACCGCAGCAGGTTCATTCCGCAAGTGATACCGTTGCCGGCGGTTGCTGCGGCAGCCGTTATTATGATTGTTATGGTCGGTCTCATAATTTATCTTTCAGATGCAACACCGCCGGAGAATTTTTCGCCGGAACCGACCGTGACGCGTTGAAATATGACACGTATTCGGAAAAAAACTGCATTTATCGTCAATCCGGTGAGCAGGACTGGCTCTAAAACGTCACTTGAAATCCGATTCCCGGGACGAGCGAATTTTTGTATAAACCGCCGGGGTGAACGATATATTGAAGCATCGGCTGAACCGCTACGTCCGCCGATAAATGAAGATGATAAAAAAGTTCATACACCGTTTCCCGGTCAAAGAGCAATGCTTCGGTCTGCCGGAATCCGTTATCAAACCGGCAGGAAAAAATGCCGAACCCCAAAACGTCATCAGGACGCTCCGAAAAGAAACCAAGCCACGAAAAACCGGTACCGAAGAACCGGTTGGAAAAATTATCTCTGTCCCGATGAGTTTCGCTGAAATGAGCAAAGAACGTCAAGCCGCGTAAATCGTTATCATTCCGGCAGTCCGCTTTGTAAATCATCTGCTCAAAGCCGATGCTGTATCCGGCGTTGCCGCGCCGGTCTTCG
The DNA here is from genome assembly GCA_031256755.1 of Planctomycetaceae bacterium. Lineage (GTDB taxonomy): Bacteria > Planctomycetota > Planctomycetia > Pirellulales > Thermoguttaceae > WRKP01. The sequence continues at coordinate 3,509 of JAIRPZ010000119.1, read as the reverse complement.
CCGAAATGATTGACGGTCTCCGAATCGTTGTACCATACTCCGGCATAAGCAAAACCGGGCAAGCAGAAAATGTTGTGATGACAATCAACCTGATACGCCGTGTAGAGGTTGCCGCTTTCCGACATCCAGAATTTGTTTGCATCGGCATCGGCATCAAACAATCCGAATTTAAGGCAAATGTTTTCCGTTAAATTGGTGTGAGTTAAAATCCCCCAAGCATTGTTCGGTGCGGTCGGAATACCGGTTGTCGGTACGCACGTTCCCGACCCGTTAAAAAAATTTTCCGCTGCGTTCAGATAAAAAAAGTCCGTACCGGCATCCATTTTTCCGGCACGGATATTTAACGTCTTGTCGAAAAACTGATGTTCGTACCAATACTCGGCAACTTGGGCAGGCGTTTCATAAGCAATCACCGCCGCTCCCTGACTGTCGCCGATATAACCGGACGGATTGACACCGTGTGAAAAAAGAGAATGCATATAAAACGTCCCGTTTTTCCACAGTCCCCATTTTTCGGTATCGGCGGTGATTCCGAAATCGAAAATCCCGACATAAGCGGTTGCACCTTTGGTTTGTGCGCCGCCGCGGGCATTGTTAAACACGCCGCCGGTATAAGTGTAATCAAAATGCAGGGCATCGTTTCCGTGAATACGGGGAAAACAACTGCCGAGGACTCCTTCGACGTGGGAAGACGGCGTGCGGGAATTGGTGTCAATCGGCACCCGCAGCAACGCTTCGGTATTCGGATGCGGCTCGTTCTCCGCTCCGGGTGCAGCGGCAGCCGTGAGTGTCAAAAGGGCAAACAGTGTCAGGACGGCAGCAAATCCTTTCATAAAAATTGTCTGCACAAAACATTTTTCGGATTATCGGTCTTTTTTCCGGCACATCTTGACGGGAAAAACAGCACAAACGCTAAAAGCGAAAAGTCCGTTCCCTCCTGTTTTTTAATTTGCAATTCCCTTGACAAGCCGCTGTTTTTTGCGGAAAATAAGAGAGCAAAAGTTGTAAGCCGTTTTTATGAAAGTGTTTTCATGTATCATTCTATTGTTCTTGTCAAACAAGTTCCCGACACCGCCAATATCACTGCCGATGCCATGAAGGAAGACGGCACCGTTAACCGTGCTGCTCTGCCCGCTGTTTTCAATCCCGAAGACCTTCACGCCCTCGAAACCGCTCTCGCCCTGAAACAACGTTACGGAGGTACCGTGACCGCCGTTTCGATGGGACCGCCGAAAGCCGAAGAAGTCCTCCGGGATTGTTTATACCGGGGAGCGGATCGTGCCGTGCTGATTACTGACCGCCGTGCTGCTGCCAGTGATACGCTCGCAACGAGTTATATCTTGTCGCAGGCGGTCAAAACTATCGGTGAAACGAGCGGCAAAAGGGCGGATTTTGTTTTTGCCGGACGGCAGGCGATTGACGGCGATACGGCTCAAACCGCGCCGCAGTGTGCGGAGAAACTGGGCATTCCGCAGATCACTTATGCCGAAACGATTTTGGAGGCTGCGTCCGGTTTTGCAACGATACGCCGGAACATCGGCGGCGGTTATGAAATTGTCAAAGTGAAGTTGCCGGTGCTGCTGACTGTTGGGGAAACAGCAAACGTTCCCCGTCCGTGGTCGGCAAAGCGTATGATGAAACACAAACATACACCGCTGGAACAATGGGGATTGGACGACATTCATGCCGACATTGACCGGTGCGGTGTTTCCGGTTCGCCGACAAAAGTTTTTAAGATTCAATCGGTTGTGCTGAAGAAACATGGTTTTACGGAGATCGCACCGACACAGGAAGCCGTCGGCTGTCTTATCAAAGAACTGGTTGCGGATAAAACGATTTAAGATGTTTGTTTCGCAACGGGCATGCTGCGGCACTTCGTACAATATTGACATGGATGAGCGGGCTGAACCGGCAAGCGGTTGCTTTAAGAATGTTTCTATCTTCAATCGTTATTTCATTGCGATTGAATTGGACATGCGGCAGAGCCGGCATTTTGTGACTCGTTCCATTGCTATCATCGTGGAAGTTGACAAGGATTTTGCTCAATTTTTTACACTTGGGACAACATTATAAACAGACAGTATAAAAAATTTGCCGGCACGTAGCGGGAGCATCTTGTTCTTTTTAAGAAAACCGATACAATGCAGAATGCTATGATGAGTACTTTCGGGAAGGTCTATTTCGTCGGCGCGGGACCGGGCGATCCTGATTTACTGACGGTTCGCGCCGTTCAATGTCTCGAATCGGCAGATGTGGTCGTGTACGGCTGCCGTATTCATACACAAACTCTTTCGTTTGCCCGAAACGATGCCGAATTAATCCCCCTTACGCCCCCTTACGAAAGTGCCGCCCGCATCTTGGCAGCGCATGCCGCAACCGGAAAAACCGTTGTCCGTTTAATGGAAGGCGATCCGAGTGTCTTCGGTCATCTGCACGGAGAAATCGGAGAACTGTGCCGGCAAAAAATTCCTTTTGATATTGTTCCCGGTGTAACCATGATCTCCGGTGCGGTTCGTGCTGCGGGAGTTTCGCTGACCAGAATGGACCGCTCCCGTGCCGTTGCCTTTGTTATTTGCAGTTTCGTGTATGAAAAAGGACTTGACGCTGCTGAATTCGATTTTGAGCGGCTCGGTTCGTTTTTCGGGACGGTGGTTCTTTATGGCGGCATCACCAATGCTGAACATTGGAGTTATGCGATGATTAAAGGCGGAATGGCATACAGTACACCGGTGCTGATTGTCCGGCGAAGCGATTCGCCGGCGGTTCTGCCGGAACGGAAAATCGTCCGAACCACACTTTCGGAAATCAAACATGCTGCCGAAGAAAATGAAGCGGACGATTCATGCATTGTAATTATCGGAAAAGTGACGGATTACGGCGAGACGGCGGAAGGACTCCTTTTTGATGAAAACGAAGAGTCCGAATGGCTGGACAGGCGGTAACGGCGTTGTTTTGCGGCGGTCGGAAAGGATACACCATTTTACACGCCGCCAACGTTTCCCCCGCAGCGGAACAATTTTCACCATTTTCGTTTTCCGCTGTTGACAATCCGCCGGTTTCGGTGTATACTAGACATAGATACGTCACGTCGGCGTAGTTATTTTTTTTCACCCTTTATAAAAAGGAAAAATACCATGCGTACAAAAATTTTGACACCGGTTCACGAAATCACCGGCACAACCCTTACAAACGCCCCCATGCGTAGTAAAATAGGCAAAAGAACGGGGGGGGGGTTACGTTCGAAACAGCGTTAACAGTGTAAGTACTGTTTCCCGCTCTTTGGGCTTCACTTTGGTCGAACTCTTGGTCGTGATCGCCATTATCGGCATGCTCATCGCTCTACTCTTGCCCGCCATTCAGCAAGCACGGGAAGCCGCAAGGCGTATGCAGTGCAGCAGCAACCTGAAACAATGGGGACTCGCTGCCCATAATTACAACAATGCCTACGGGACATTGCCTCCTTACGATATTCAGCAGAACTGCCACAAAGGACCGTCACTGTCCGGCTC
>JAIRPZ010000104.1 GCA_031256755.1 Planctomycetaceae bacterium | reverse complement strand
TCCTGATGTCATGTACCGATCACGTAATCAGTAATTTTAGGAAAAGACAATATGGCAAAAGCGGAATTAAAGGAAATATTTTGGGATGACATTCCGGGGGGCAGTTTTGCCGAAGACCCGCGATTCCTAAAAGAGAATTATTATTCTATGCCCCGAACAGGCTGGATTGAGAATTGGCAAACGTTTCACTGCCATCTCATACAAGGTGCCGGCTTTGAGGATTATCAGGCAAATGCGCATTTCCGTATGTGCTCTCAACGGTTAAAAGACCTTTTCGAAAACAACAAGGGAACAGAGGACAAAATCCAATGGCTGGATGCCACGTTAACGTGGAACGGCGAGACGCGTCCGTATTATGCTCTGCACTTTTACGAATGTATGGATGTTGTTGACCCGGTTGCTTCCAAATGGAATCCAGAAACGAGGTCTTTTGATGCGCTGCATCCTGTATTCTTGCGTGAAAAGATCGTGAATCACAATGTGTTTACTATTCCACTATCTACTGTTATGTTAGTCGTGAAACCGTTCATTGTTCAGGAGATGAAACGCATGAACATGACGGGAATGTCTTACGGCGTTGCCGTTGTAAAGTAACTGACCGATATTGGAACAACAGGATAGAGCATACTGAAACAATTCGGAATGGAACAATGAAAACGTTCCTTTTTATGTTCAGAACAATTTGATTGAGGTTTTGCAGCAGGGGCATTACTTTTTCAGCAGCCATTTTTTGACCGTTTTGATCAACTGTTCCGCATTGACCGGTTTGCTGCAAAACGCATTCATCCCGGAAATAAGACAATGTTCTTCGTCCTGTTTGGTGGCATTGGCAGTCAAAGCGATAATCGGAAGACGCTTGACCGGCGGATGATGCTGTTCCCATTCCCGAATTTGTCCCGTCGCCGTATAACCGTCCATCTCCGGCATCTGACAATCCATCAACACCAGCGAATACTTTTTATTCATCACCGCTTCCACCGCCAGTTTGCCGTTGCCGACAATGTCGTATTGAAACCCGGACAATTTCAGGATTTCACCGATCACAATCTGATTCACGCGGTTATCTTCGGCAACAAGCAGCGGTGCGAATTTTTCCGGGCGGAAATCGGCAACAATCAGCGATGTCAATTCGGCCGGCACTTCGCCCGCAACCGGATTCACCGACGGAATGAACGGTATCGTAAACCAAAATGTCGAGCCGGCATTTTCCGTACTCTCCACGCCGATGGCTCCTCCCATCAGCGTGACCAACTGTTTGGAAATCGCCAATCCGAGACCGGTACCGCCGTACTTCCGGGTTGTTCCCGCTTCCGCCTGCGAAAAAGAACTGAACAGTTTTTTCTTCCCTTCCTCAGAAATCCCGATGCCGGAATCCTGCACCGAAAATAGAACCGCATCTCCGCCATGTTCGTTTTTCGGGTCTTCCCGTTTTTCAACACGCACAGTTACGCCGCCGATACCGGTAAATTTAACCGCATTATTGACAAAATTGAGCAAAACCTGCCGTATGCGTACCGGATCGCCGATCAAAAACATTTCCGAAAATTCATCCGCAACAAAACATTCCAGTTTGAGACACTTTTCATTCGCTTTCGGCTTCATCATTTCGATAACGGTGCGGAGGAGTTGCGGCAAATTAAAATCCGTTTTTTCAATGTCCAGTTTGCCCGCCTCGATTTTGGAGAAATCCAGAATATCGTTGATGATCGACAGCAAATAATCGCCGGAAGCACGGAGAAGTGCCACGTATTCCTGCTGCTGAAGCGAAAGTTCCGTGTTGAGCAGCAAATCGGAAAATCCGATGATGCCGTTCAGCGGCGTGCGGATTTCATGACTCATGTGGGCAAGGAACGCCGACTTCGCCAGCGTTGCCTGTTCCGCATTGATGCGTTTGGTTTGTTCCGTAATATCTTGCAGCGTCCAGAATTCGGACTCGCATATCTCGCCGGACTCCGTTTTCGTTTGGACAAGTATGCCGGTAAAGTTCACGACTCGGCCGTCCCGGAAACGCAATACGCATTGCTGCTGCTGTTTCGTATTCCTGACTCTGCTGATTAATTCGAGTTTCTGATCAACATCTTCCAGAAACCGGTCGTAAAAGTCCCGAATTGTTTCCAGCGGCTGCTTGAAGCGGACGATCTCTTCCCAGCCCGGAAAAAAACGGGAGTACCGGTTGTTGGAAAGGATATTTTCTCCATTGGTGATGACGAGAAACGCATCAGTGGATTTGTCGAAAACGGTTGTCAGAATGTCCCGCTGAAATTGGATGTCCCGTTCCCGCCGCCGCTGTTCGGTGACATCCCGCAGCGTGTAAATTTCCGCTTCGCCGGTTTCGCCGTAGCCGGTTTTGACGACTTTGCCGATCATGTCGATAATCCGTCCGTCCGTGTGATGCAGTTCGGCGCGGTGCATTTGCCGGGTTTCCCGAACCCGGCCGACTAATTCCAAAAAGTCCTGCCAATCGGTCAGCAGGGCGGAGTAAAACGCTTCGACTTCTTCCATCGGCTGGTTGTACCGCAAGCCGGTGCGCCAGTTCGGAAAGAAAGATTCGTAGGCATTGTTGGCAAACGGCGCATCGGCACCATCAGCCAGAGCGAAGATACCGTCCACGGTGGAATTGAGAATAGCGTGGATCATTTGTATCTGAAAGTTCTGTTTCTGTTCGCTGCTGTGGATGTCTTCGGTATCGGTTATGGTTTCGAGGACATAGTCGGCTTCTCCGGTTTTCGGATTGCAGAAGGCTTCGATTTTGATTTCGAGGCGGTGTTTCAGAACGGGATCGTAATACTCTTGTTTGCAGGTGAGTCCGTTCCGCAGGGAGTGTGCGGCGGCATCATCAAAGGCGCGGAATGTCCCGCTGTGCTGTTCTTTTGCTGTTTTGTTGGCATAGACGATGTTGAGTTCTTTATCGAGCAGATACAGTCCGGCAGGAACGGCATCCAGTATCGAGAAAAGCAATTCAACAGGAGGTGGTTGGTAGGACGAATTCACAAAACACCAAACAGAGTGAACCAGTACGGTACTGCCATTTTCGCAGAAATGTGAAAAAAGTCAATTATGGTGCCGTATGTCGCTTCCCGAAACCGCAGGACACCTTACACATTGCCTGCACATTGCCGGAGGTCATCGGATCCGGTTAAAGTCCCGATGCCGAATTCACCGATAATACCGAAAAGGCAGGTTTTATCGAAAAAACGGGATAAGCGGGATAGACCCGAAACAGCCCGCGATCATTATGACAATCGTTCCTCTCGGTCTCAGCCGGTCAAGTGTGCCTCTGCAAACAAACAGGGCTTACAGCAATCTCGGCAGTACAACTTCCCTTCTCGCACGATACGAACAGCAACTCATTACCGAGCGGCAGTACCAATACGGAAGCGACTCCCCGTTCAATGCCGCCTCCACGCTCACCGTTCAGTCCCAGATGGAACGGAAAGCCCAAAATACCGCCAACATCAAATCCACTCAAACCTTTCTCGCTGCCGCTGATTCCGTCCTTTCCAAATTCAATCCCCGAACCGACGAAGCAAAAGCAATGGCTCTCGAAGCCCTCAACACAAACACCACTCCTGCCCAGCGAACCGCTCTTGCCCAAACGGTCAGTCAAACCTTGCAGGGGTTGTTTGATCTCGCCAATAATTCTTTCGGCGGACGCTACCTTTTTTCCGGTTCTTCGACCGCGGCAATCCCTTTCCTTTGGGGCAGCGGTTCGTCTTACACCATCAAATTTACCGGCAACGAAACTAACCTGCGTTCTTGGAGCGATACCGATCTTTTGACGCAATCCAACATGAGCGGCAGCATGGTTTTCGGTGCCATTTCCGATCCCGTCCGGGGAAAAACCGACCTCGATCCCGCCCTGACCGGTAAAACATTGTTAAGCGATCTCAACGGCGGCACAGGCGTAGACAAGGGAACAATCCGTTTCACGTACACCGTTGATAACCGGCAGCAGGTCTTCGATGTCGACTTGAGCCAGTGTGTGACTATTGACGATGTCAAACGGACGATTGAAAACAGCAAAAATCCGTCCATTTCGATCAGTGCGGAAATTACGGAAAACGGGCTGGTTCTTTCCCTTCCGCCGGACACTGCCGGAACGGTGATGGTTTCGGAAGTCGGACGCGGTACCGTTGCCCGGCAACTGGGAATTCCGGTCAACACCACTTTCAGCAGCGGTCAGCCGCTGACCGGCAAAGACCTCAATCCGGCAATCACAACCGCCACGATGCTTGCCGATTTGCTCGGAACAAAATCTTCAGTAGAACTCCGTTTTTCCGGTTCGAACAACGATATTCTCATTCAGGCAAACTGCAACGGCACGGAATTCAACGAACTTGCCGTTTCGGTTCAGGCAGATGTTGCGGTCACGCCGGGCAGCGAACAGATCGAATACGATGCCGCTGCCGGAACCATGCTTGTCCGTATTCATCCCGACAATACCAGTGCCAACGACATTATCAAAGCGATCAATGCCGCATCAGCAGCAGGAACGATTCCGCCGTTCACCGCTTCGCTGACCGGTACGGATGAAAACGATGCTTCCGGCAAACACAAGCCCGCCGGAAGCGGGATCGTTGCCTTGCTGCCCGGCGTGCCGGTACAGTTCGGGAGAACTTCCGGCGGATCGGGAACCGATCTCGATCTCGCCGGTTTGCAGATTGTGAATGATAATCAAACGTTCAACATTCCGCTGGATCAGTGCAAAACGGTCGGCGATTTACTGGCGGAATTGAATCATCCCGACTACGGACTTTACGTAACGATAAATGAAGCGAAAAACGGAATCGACATCCGAAGCCGTGTCAGCGGAGCGGACTTCAGCATCGGCGAACTCGGCGGCCAAACCGCCTCGCAACTCGGCGTGCGGACAACCGATTGGGATACCCGGCTCGAAGCCCTCGATTACGGAAGAGGGGTTTCCGATTATACCGGACCGGGAACGCATGCCTCGGCAAAGTACGTCAGCGTTTCGGCAAACAGTACACTCTTATTAACCGCACGAAATGAAGGAACAGAGTGGAATGATTACACACTTTCTTTCGTTCCGACAACTGATCCGCAGGGAAAGGTTTCCGTGTCGATGGATGAAACGTCCAAAACGATCACCATCGGGATCAATCCGGGTGTGACAACGGCATGCGACATTATCACGGCTTTTGAAACGCAGCCGGGACCGAAACAGTTCTTCGATTTAACGCTGGACGATTCCAACGGCTTGAATACCGGCAGCGGCGTAGTTTATGACGGATTTATCAAAACGTCAGGCGGTTCGGACGGCGGGATCGATTTTACGATCACCCGCAATGACGGCGTTGTCATGAACATTGACATTCACGGAGCCGAAACGATAGAGGATATTCTGCGGATCATCAACAGTCATCCGGCAAATAAAGACGGCATGTTAACGGCACGCCTTGCCGGAACCGGCAACGGCATTGAATTGGTTGACAGCAGTATCGGAAACAAAGCCACACGCGTGGATCGGACATTGCTTTCCACGTCGGCGATTGAACTCGGCTTGATCAATAACGGCGAAGAATATCGGGAAAAAACAACGGCAGGGGAACATGCATCCGCAGCGGTCAACACTTCGGTACTGAACGGTTCGATTTTGGTAAAGGCGGCAAGTGTCGGTGCGTATGCCAATGATGCGAAGGTTGAATTCATTGACGGTACGCCGCCGGGCTTTGTGTATGATGCTTCTTCGAAGACGCTTCGGTTCACGATTGAAAGCGGCAAGACAACGGCAAACGATGTGATTGCGCTGTTTGAAAATCATGCTTCGGAACAGGTGCGGTCGATGTTTGTGCTGCAAAACGGGGTTAATGCGGACGGTTTGCCGGGTGACGGCAGCGGGCTTATCGAATTGGGAACGGCGGCACTTGCCGGCGGTGTGAACAGCGAGTTAAAGGGGAATGATCCGAATCCGCAGGAAACGGGATCGCTGTTTAATGCGCTGATCCGTATGCAGATAGCGATGGAAAAGAATGATACGCGGGAGATCGAGCGGGCATCGGCGTTACTGGATGCGGCGGTTGTGAAGTTGACGGAAAGCGAAACGACGCTGGGAGTGATTCAGGTGAGTTTGGAAAACACGGCGGAACGTTTGAGTGATGAGACCATTCAGTATGAAGAGGTCTTAAATACGACGTTGCGGATTGATTATGCGGGGGTGTCGTTAAATTACATGAATCAGCAATTAGTGTATCAGGGCAGTATGCAGGTTACGGCAATGATGCTGCAAATGTCCCTGCTCAATTATTTGTAGCAAAAAGTCTTGCAATGCTCCAAGATTCGTATCTTTTCTTTCCGCAGCAGCGTTGAGCGGTTTTAAGAATATATTTATATGATGTCCTTCTGTTTTCAGAAGACGGCTTTCAAGACAACATTCCGGCATTGGTTTGCCGTTATGGACTCTGTCCGTCCGGCAGGACGTGGCGGCGGGAGAAAATTATGATATAATTCTCCGCTTGCCGTTTTCATTCACCCTCAATTCAATGCCGCAAACGCTCTGGAACCGTGGTTTCATCGCCCTGCTCGTCACGCAGTTTACCGTCGCTTTCAATGACAACGCCTTCCGCTGGCTGCTCGTTCCCATCGGAAAGGAATACGCCAACGGCGATTTCATCCGGCTCCTCGGCGGCGTGTTTCTCGTCATTCCCTTTCTTCTCTGGACTTCCATCGCCGGTTATGTTACCGATAAATTCAGCCGCCGAAATGCGATTATCTGGTGCAAGTCGATTGAACTGTTCCTGCTCGCCGCCGCCGTCGGATTCATCACCCTCGGCCCCCCCGCCGGAGAAACCGCCGGTATCCCCCTGAAACTCTACTTCCTGCTCGGTATTCTCTTTCTGCTCGGTTCACAAGCCGCCTTTTTCAGTCCGTCCAAATACGGCACCATCCCCGACCTCGTCCCCGAAACGCAAATTTCCGCCGCCAACGGAATCGTTTCCCTGCTCACAATGATCGCCTGCGTTTCCGGTCAGGTACTCGGAGGATACGTCTTTGCATGGACAAGCATTTATCAAACCGTTTCCAAAAACGGAGAATCGGCGACCATCGTCACGGGGATTCCCGGCGGCACCAATGTCTGGATCACCGTTCTCGTTCTCGTTGGAATGGCGGCCGCCGGTCTCTGTTCCTCCTTCTTCATTCCGAAAATGAAGCCGGTTGATCCGGCGGCAAAATTCCCCGTCAATTTTGTATGGCAAACGTTCAAAGACATTCGGGCATTGTTTTCGCACCGGACGCTTTTTTGGGTGGCGGCGGCATCCGCCTTTTTCTGGGGACTCGCCGCCCTCGCCCAAAACAACATTGATAAATACGCATCCGAATTCCTGATGGTGCGGCAGCAGCACGTCACCCTCCTCGCCGCCGTCCTGACCATCGGCATCGGAGTCGGTGCGGTGGTTTGCGGCTATCTTTCCGGCAAACGAATCGAACTTGGTCTCGTTCCCATCGGAGCGTTTTTGATGGGTTTTTTCATTCTTCTGCTCGGTTTCACGCCGGAACACACCGGCAGCATCGGGAAAAACGAAGGGTCGCCGTTAAGTTTTCCCTATCTTTTCGGGGCGGCAGTGATGATTCTCGCCGGTCTCGGTGCCGGTTTATACGATGTGCCGCTTGCCGCTTATATCCAAAAGAAAAGTCCGGCAGAACAGCGCGGCAGAATGATTGCCGCTTACAATTTCTGCACCTTTACCGCCATGCTTCTTTTTATGGGACTCGGCTTTGCCGGTGCCGCCGTGTTCAATTCCGCCGGCGGCGGCAGGTCAAGTTTGTTGATTTGGATTGCTGCCGGTGTGTTCACGATGGCGGTCAGCGTGCTGCTGGCGTATCATTTTGCCGGACCGTTTCTCATTTTCACGATTCGGTCGCTGCTGCATATCATTTACCGTCCGAAATTCGTTGGAACGGAAAATGTTCCGGCGGAAGGCGGCGCACTTCTCGTCTGCAATCACGTCAGTTTGCTTGACGGACTGATTCTTTACGCCGCCTCGCCGCGCAAAGTCCGCTTCATCGCTTACGATGCAATGATTCCGAAATTTTTAGAACCGCTCGTGGCGGAAACAGGATTGATTAAAATCGCGCTGGGCAATCCGAAAAATGTCATTAAGGCCATCCGGCAGGCGAAAGAAGCGTTGCAGAACGGCGAAGTGGTCGGTATCTTTGCCGAAGGAGGCATCACCCGCAACGGGCAGATGAAAGCGTTTGAACCCGGCTTTCTCACTATTATCAAAGGACTGAACGTTCCCGTGATTCCCTGCCATATCAACGGACTGCACGAAAGTATGTTCGGCTACCGCTACGGCGACAAAAAAACAATTTTCCGTCCGCGCAAACTCTTAACCGATGTGATTATTTCTTTCGGGAAAGCCATGTTTGATGTCAAATATCCGCAGCAGGTGCAACTGGCGGTGCAGGAACTCGGCGTGGATTCGCTGCAAAAATACAACCGGAAACGTCTGCCGGTGCCGGCACAGCAAATCATTCGGACATGCAAAAAACGGAAAATGAAACTGATGTTTGCGGACTCCACCGGCATTGAATTAACCGGCTGGACATTTCTGACGGCGGCACTGTCGTTCCGTTTTTTGTTACGAAAATATGTACTCGGAAGCCGGACGGACGAACCGCATGTCGGGATTCTTACGCCGATGTCGGTCGGCGGAAGCGTTCTCAATGCCGCTCTTGCATTAGACCGGCGTGTTCCGGTCAATCTCAACTTCACTTTCGGCAGCAGCGGCATCAATGACTGCATCCGTCAGGCGGGCATCAAACACGTTCTGACAAGCCGGAAAGTCATCGCGCGGTTTCCCGATTTGAAAGCCCAACTCGATGCCGAAATTGTCTGTTCCGAGGACTTATTGAAACAATTAAGCGGCATGATGAAACTGTTCAACGGGCTGAAAGCGGTCTGCATTCCGGCAGCGGTTCTCGAATATCTGCTCGGTCTGCGGCGGAAAGAAGTCAGCGGAGAACTGGCAACGTTGATTTACACGTCCGGTTCGACCGGTCAGCCGAAAGGGGTGATGCTGACGAATGACAACATTGCGGAAGTCGGACGCGGTTTTATCGGTGCCATGATGCTGAACGAAAAAGATACGGCACTCGGTTTTCTGCCGTTCTTTCATGCTTTCGGATTTATGGGGAATTATTATTTGCCGATACTCTGCGGCGGTGCGGGGGTGTTTCATTTCAGTCCGCTTGAACCGAAAAAAGTCGGTGAACTGGCGCGGAAATATCCGGTCACGTTTATGCCTTCTACGCCGACATTTTTGCGCAACTTTTGGCGGCGGTGTCCGAAAGAAGATTTTGCTCATATTTCGACGGTGATGTGCGGAGCGGAAAAACTGCCGGCGGATTTGATTGAGGCGTGGGAAGAAAAATACGGCATTCGTCCCGGCGAGGGATTCGGGGCAACGGAATTGTCGCCGCTTCCGGCAACGAATGTTCCCGACTGCCGGACAAAGGAACTTGACAAAAAACGATTTCACTGTTACCGCAAAGACGGTTCTATCGGCAGAGCGACCTGCAACGTTGTCGTGAAAATCATTGACTTGGAAACCGGTGCGGACTTGCCGCCGAATGAAACGGGCATGATTACGGTGAAGGGACCGATAGTGATGAAGGGCTACTATAAACAGCCGGAACTCACGGCGGATGTCTTGAAAAACGGCTGGTACATTACGGGCGATGTCGGCAAAATGGACGAAGACGGTTTCATCTGGATAACCGGCAGACAGACGCGCATCAGTAAAATCGGCGGTGAAATGGTGCCGCATGTACTGATTGAAGAGGAGATGATGAAAATTATTTCTTCGGCACATTCTTCTTCCGGTGAGGAAATCGGCGGTGATTCTTCGGGGCCGGTGCTTGCGGTCACGGCGGTTCCGCATCCGGCGAAGGGGGAGCAAATCATTGTTCTTTACCGGCGGGATTTGCGGCTTCAGCCGGGGGAAATCATTGAGCAGATGCTGGCGAAGGATTTGCCTCGTCTGTGGATACCTCATGCGGACGGTTTTGTGCCGGTGGATTCGATACCGGTCCTTGGCACCGGCAAACTTGACCTTGCCGCTGTCAAACGGAAAGCCGAGGAGTTGAAAGGATAAGTCCTTGCCGGACGGGCAGTATTTTTATAATGAAACAGTATCTATTTACATGATATATCGACAGAGAGTCTAACGCTGGACGAAACCGGATTTTTTGGTACAATCGTTTTTCAGACCTTTCGTCCTTTTCTTCTTTCCCAATGATGACAACGTCCCTTTCCCGCTCTTTTATTATTTTTGTACTTTTATTTTCTTCTGCCGGTTTTGTTTCCGCTGCCGCAAACAACGTTGCCGGAGATTCTGCCGGCAAACTCGAACAAGGTTTTGCCGCTCCGCCCGCCGAAGCAAAACTCTGGGCGTATTGGTGGTGGCTCAACGGCAACGTCACCAAAACTGCGATTACCCAAGACCTCGAAGCCATGAAAGCAAAAGGTTTCGGCGGCGTTCTCGTTTTCGATGCCAACGGCGCGCATGCCATGGGCAACAAAAATGTTCCCGAAGGTCCGATGTATTCCTCGCCGGAATGGATTGAACTGTTTGCTCACGCCCTCAATGAAGCCGAACGGCTCGGAATGTCTGTCAGTTTGAGCATTCAGAGCGGCTGGGATGTCGGCGGTCCCGTTGTTCCACCCGAACACGCCATCAAACGGATTGTCTATTCGGCAACCGCTGTCGAAGGGGGAAAAGATATGGTTACAGAATTGCCGCAGCCGAAAGCCGTTCTCGATTACTACAAGGACATTGCCGTTCTCGCGGTGAAAAGTACGCCGGACAAAAAGAGAACGCCTCTCAAACACTTTGACATAAAAT
>JAIRPZ010000227.1 GCA_031256755.1 Planctomycetaceae bacterium | reverse complement strand
GGTGAACCAGCGATTGAAGGGGGATGTCAAAGCGGAAAAAGAAATCGACTTGCTCGTGTATAAACTCTACGGTTTGACAGAAGAAGAAAGGAGAATGGTCGAAGACGGAAATTGAGAACAGCAACGGACTTACAATCATTCCGTTGCCAATTTCAGGGATATTGTGCTATAATTGTCATTTATGCTGTTGAACTCTCATTGGTGGACGCGTCCGTGCGGCGGCCGGGACGTGCTGCGCCAAGCCGTCCCGCTCATCATTTCCAGCGGGTCAATCTCTCTGATGAATTTCACCGACCGCATGTTTCTCATGTGGATCAGTGCCGATTCCATGACCGCTTCCATGCAGGCAGGCATGGTCTTTTGGTCTGCCGTCGCCATTCCGCTCGCCACCGCCGCCTTCATCACCACTTTCGTTGCCCAATATCACGGCAGCGGACATCATCACCGCATCGGACGCTCCGTCTGGCAGGGAATATGGTTCGGACTGCTGCTGATGCCGGTTTTTCTGCTGTCGTTTGAACCGATATGCATGCTCTTCGTTTTGTTCGGTCATGATGCCGGTCTTGTCGCTCTGGAACGGACGTATTTTTTTTACGTCCTGCTGGGATGCGGTGCCGTCATTTGCGGCGAAGCCGCCGCCGCCTTTTTCCGCGGGCAAGGCAAAATGAAAATCGAAATGTACAACAACCTCTTCTGCGTTGCCCTGAACATTGTGCTTGACTACTGCATGATCTTCGGTAAATACGGCTTTCCCGAATGGGGACTTGCCGGTGCCGCTATTGCCACAACACTCTCGCAGTGGATCAGGTTTTTGATCTATCTCGTTTTGATGCTGATCGAAGACCGCAGACATCAATTCCGGTTTCAAATTTTGTACGGTATGGTACTGGATTTGCCGCTGATGGGACGAATTTGTTATTTCGGAATTCCGACCGGCATTTTTGTCTTTGCGGATACGCTTGCTTTTACCGCCTTTATGCTGCTGATCGGCGGTCTCGGTTCGGCCGAACGGAGTGCGACAACGATTGCCTTCACTTTGAATTCCTTTACCTTTATGCCGATGAACGGCATCGGCATTGCCGTGACATCGATGGTCGGCAATCAACTGGGCAAAAATCTTCCTGCTCTTGCCCGGCGGGCAACGATGACGGCAGTGATTATCGCTTGCGGTTATACCGGTTTTTTCGGCGTTGCTTTTATTGCCGTTCCTGATTGGTTTTTATTGGTTTTCGGGGTTTATGCCGACAAAGACGAGTTCGCTGCCGTCCATCAGTTGACGATTATTTTGATGCGGTTTATGGCGGCGTATCTTTTTTTCGACAGTTGTTCGGTCATTTTTTGTTCGGCACTTCGCGGAGCCGGCGACACGGCATTTATTGCGTGGGCGGTAGGATTTCTTGCGCCGCTGTATGTGATTGCCTGCTGGATTGGTATTTGGTGCGGTCTTGGTATTTTTTGGTGCTGGTCAATGATTACCGCCATTGTTCTTGCGTACTGTTTTAGTTTCTGGCTGCGCTACCGCAGCCGCATTTGGGAGTCGATGCGGGTGATCGAAAAAGAGTTTTTGTCCTAAAAAAGGGCGTTGTCTTGCAGAAGGACTATTTTTTCCGTTTTTCTTTTTCGCGGCGTTTCTTTTCTTTTTCCCGCTGTTTGCGCATCTCGTTTTTTTCCTGCGAAGTCAGCCGTTTGCCGGTGTTGCCCTTCGGTGTTTGCAAATTGGCACCCGGATTTTGCTGCATCGTCTGCGACATCTGACGCATCGCATTCATCCGATCTTTCATATTCATTGACGACATCGCTTTCATCATCTCCGCCATCGGAAGGAACGATTTAACCAATTCACTGATTTTATTCGGCGGCACACCGGCACCGGCTGCAATCCGGCGGCGGCGGCTGTTGTCAATCATCTTCGGATTCCGCCGCTCTTCGGGAGTCATCGAATCAATAATGCCGCCGACTGTCCGCATTTCTTCGTCTGCATCCACTCCGGCTTCCCCCATCATTTGAGTCATTTGCCCCATTCCCGGAATGAAACTCAATAACTTGCTGAACGAACCGAGCCGTTTTGCCTGCCCCATCTGTGTCCGAAAATCGTCCAGCGTGAATTCCCCTTTGCGGAGACGTTCTTCCTGCTTGGCAACGGCTTCCTTATCCAGTTTTTCCGTTGCCTGTTCGATGAGCGTGAGCATATCCCCCATGCCGAGAATTCGTCCCGCCATCCGGTCGGGGTGAAATTCTTCGAGGGCATCGGTCATTTCACCGGTTCCGATGAATTTGATCGGCACACCGGTCACGTGTTTGACGGACAACGCCGCTCCGCCGCGGGTATCGCCGTCCAGTTTCGTCAAAATCACACCGTCCAGTTCCAGCGCATCGTTGAACGCTTTGGCACTGTTCACCGCATCCTGACCGGTCATTGCGTCCACGACAAAATAGACCTGATCCGGCTGAAGTTTCTGTTCCACACGCTGGAGTTGCTGCATCAATTCCTGATCGATGTGCAGCCGTCCGGCAGTATCCAGAATCAGCACATCAACGCCCGCTGCGGCGGCTTTTTTGGCAGCATCCTGACAAACCTGCACCGGGTCTTTACTGATTCGATCTGTGTGAACCGGTATGCCGAGTGTTTTGCCGAGAATTTCGAGTTGGTCGATTGCCGCCGGACGCTGCAAGTCGGCGGCAACGAGCATCGGTTTCAGATTCCGTTTGACGAGCAGATAACCGAGTTTGCCGCAGGTGGTCGTTTTGCCCGATCCCTGCAAACCGCAAAGCATCAGCGTTGTCAGCGGTTTTTTCAGGTGAAGAGAATGATCGACGGGTCCCATCAGGGCGATCAGTTCTTCATGAACGATTTTGACAAGTTGTTCTGTCGGATCGAGCAGCCGCAGGACGGCTTCGCCGGTTGCTTTTTCGGAAATCCGGCTGATAAAGTCCTTGACGACGGATAAACTTACGTCGGCTTCGAGCAGCGATTGCCGGACGAGTTCGAGTCCTTCCCGCATATTCGCCTCGGTCAATTTCCCCTTGCCCCGCAAGGTTTTGATTGCCGACATGAGACCGGTTTGGAGATTCTCGAACATAAATCGGAAACGGTGGAAGGAAGTTACGCCCTCCGGTTGAACAGATAAAATTTTCCGACAGTATAACGGCTGCCGGCAGAGATTCAAGGACGGGGGGCTGCCGGCAGCCCGTTTTTTTCAATAAACCGCGTTTCCGTCGTGTTCAGGATTAGTTACGTCAACACGTTTTGACGGCATTCTCGCCGGTACCTTGTCCGAACCATAGCACACCGGAACACCCGCTTGCAGCAAACACACAACCTTTTCCTGATGTTCCGCAGGAGGCAAACGATTGACAAAATTAACCATTTCACTAAACTATGGAAACAATGAACAAAAACAAACATACTGCCTTTACCCTTATTGAACTCCTTGTCGTCATTGCTGTTATCGGCATGCTCATTGCCTTGTTGCTTCCTGCCATTCAGGCGGCACGCGAAGCCGCACGGAAAATGAGTTGTTCCAATAACCTCAAACAAATCGGACTCGCCGTCCATAATTATCACGATACCGAAAACAAACTGCCGCCGGCAAAAAACAAAAACGGATTCACGTGGGCAGGTGCCGTTTTACCCTTTGCCGAACAGCAGAATATCCGCAATCTGTTGTCTCTGGATATTCACGTCAGTGAACCGGCAAACAAAAATCTGGCCACCTATAAAATACCGATGTACCTTTGTCCGACCGAACCCAATCCGCAAACCCGCGAAGTGGAAGTTATGGAATTCGGATACGGTACTTTAACCAATCTCTGCCTGAATCATTACGGCGGAATACAAGGGATTGGTCAGTACGACAGCACTGTCGGAACGATTATTCCCGACTTTCTTGCCGACTATTCCGATTATCCTAACGTCATAAAAACGGAGATTCCGCCGATTGGTTTGGAAGACATTACGGACGGAATGTCAAACACGTTAATGATTGCCGAGACCTCGTATTACGCAGCGAATGATTATTATTGCGGCTGGCTCGGCGGCGATGCGGGCATTGTGACGAAGGGAATCGTCAATTATGCTCCGAAGTGTTCTCATTTTAACGGGAAAACCGGAACACTTGACACGACTTACACCTGTTCGGATTGTCTCAATTACGTTTATGATGTCCGCAGTTTTCATACCGGCGGTGCAAACGGAGTCTTTGCAGACGGTTCCGTCCATTTCTTGCCGGCAGCAACGGCAAAGGACGTGCTGGAAAAATTATGCAGCCGCGAAGACGGCGAAACGGTAACGCTGCCGTGATGCCCATGCTGCCGAGTCCGCTCCCGAACCGGTATAATAACCGTATGTCTTCCGCCGCTCCCGATTTACGTTCACCGATTCAGTTCCTTAAAGGAGTCGGTACGCAGCGGGCGGAAATGCTGCACCGCATCGGACTGCACCGCGCACAGGATTTACTCTTTTACTTTCCCCGCGATTATCAGGATATGACCGAGCGGCGCACCTTCGATCAACTCGAAGAAAGCGGCAAAGTTCAAACGATTGTCGGCACCATCGAAGAATGGACAAAAAAATCCACCGCCCGCGGTGAAATGCTCACGCTTATCGTTGATTGCGGCGGAAAAGGATACCTCAAAGGACTGTGGTTCAAAATGCCCTTCATTATGCGTGAATTCGCCAAAGGACGGCGGGTGATGCTCTCCGGCAAACCGAAGTTCGATTATCCTTTTTGGATCATGATGCATCCGCAAATCACTTATCTTGCCGATAACGAAGAGGAAGAAGGCATCGAACCGTATTTGCCGATTTATCCGCTCACGGAAGGATTGAAGCAATTTCATCTGCGGCGGATACTGCGGAATATGCTGCCGGACTATACGCCGCTGCTTGAAGAAGTGTTTCCCGAAACATTTTTGACCGGACACAAATTGCTGCCGATAGACGAAGCGGTGCGGAACATTCATTTCCCGCAAAGTCATGAAGCCCGAATATGGGCAAGACGGCGGTTCGTTTATCAGGAACTTTTCATTTTACAACTCGGTCTTGCCATTCGGCGGCAGCAGCACCAAACGCATCTCAAAGCGTTGCCGATCAAATTTGACCGGCATATTGACAGCCGTATCCGGCAGCGTTTTCCGTTTGACTTAACCAAAGCACAGGAAAAAGTTATCAAAGAAATTGTTACAGATATGTCGCAGCCGGTGCCGATGAACCGCCTTTTGCAGGGGGATGTCGGCAGCGGCAAAACGTGCGTTGCCGTTTATGCGATGCTGCTTGCCGCCGCCAGCGGCTGTCAGTCGGTTTTTATGGCACCGACCGAAGTCCTTGCCCGGCAGCATCTTCGGACGCTTTCACGCATGATGGAAAAGAGTCAAATCCGCATTGCTCAACTTTTCGGCGGACAAAAACCGTCAGAAAGAGCCATGCACCTGCACGATATTAAAACAGGTGCAGCGCAGATCGTTGTCGGTACGCAGGCAATTATTCACAGTGAGATTCCGTTTCAGAAACTCGGTTTGGTCATCATTGACGAACAGCATAAGTTTGGCGTAAGACAAAGAGCCGCTCTGAAGGTCTCATCCGGCATAACTTTCGAGCCGCATTATCTTGTGATGACGGCAACGCCGATTCCGCGCAGCGTGACGATGACCATGTTCGGTGATCTTGAGGTGTCGGTGATGAATGAATTGCCGCCGGGTCGTCAGCCGGTCAAAACGTATATTGCCGATGCGGAACGGCGCACCGCCTGGTGGGATTTTGTGGCACGGAAAATCCGCGAAGAACATTGGCAGGGCTATGTCGTGGTGCCGCTCATTGAAGATACTGAAGAATTTGATGCCAAAAGTTTGCAGACAACTTATGACCAACTGTCATCCGGCCCGTTAAAAGAGTTCCGGCTGGCGATGATGCACGGACGGATGAGTACCGAAGAAAAAGAACGGATTATGTTCGAGTTCCGAACCGGCGAAATTGATCTGCTGATCGCCACAACGGTCATCGAAGTCGGCGTAGATGTTCCGAATGCGAATTTACTGACGGTTGAAAGTGCCGAGCGGTTCGGGTTGTCGCAGTTGCATCAACTTCGCGGGCGTATCGGGCGCGGCAAACATCCGGGTTATTGTACGGTTTTTTGCAATACGGCAACGGCGGAATCGCAGAAGCGTTTGAAGGCGTTTGAGAAAACGCCGGACGGTTTTAAGTTAGCGGAAAAAGATTTCGAGATTCGCGGAGCAGGGGATTTGTTCGGTACGCAGCAGCACGGAATCCCGCCGTTTCGGGCAGCGGATTTGGTTCGGGATCGGGACGTTTTAATGGAAGCGCGTGCCGACGCAGCGGAATTGGTTCATTCTGATCCGGGCTTGGCACTGCCGGAACATGCAAAATTGCGGAAACAGATGCTGAACCGCTACGGGGCGGTACTGAATCTCGGCGATGTCGGATGAAACTTTGCCGGTTCCTGACATCAGCAAAAAAAATCGTGAAAAAAGGAAATGCGGTCTTTTATTCTCCTTTTTTCCCCCGTATTTTTTGAGCAGCAAAGAAAGCGATGCGGCAAACAAGTGTCAGCAGCACGGCTGACACAACGGCGAGAACAAATCCGACTGGACTGATCGGATGAAAATGTTCCGGCTTAACAATCAGAACGAAAACCGAAGGACCGGCACAACTGCCTGCCGTACCGATTGTCAGGTTGCCGAAAAAACTATTCGGCTGACCGGCGGGTAAAAACAAATTGGCAACAAGTCCGACCACTGTTCCGAATCCTATCCAGAGCAATACCAAATCAACCCAAGATTGTGCCGCTCCCGATAATTCCACCGTTAGTGTGTTTCTCCCAGCCCTTGTACACGGTTAATATCTTTTTCAGATTCCTGCAAACTGGCGGCTTCCCTCGGAAAGGGAAATTCCGTACCGCGAGGAAAATACTGCGGAAGATTTTTGTGATAATACGGATTCGGCAGTGTCATTCCGTTTTGATAGACGCTGCAACCGGTTGAACACAATGCCGGCAGCATACAAACCGCACCGATCAGAAAAACGCCAACTTTTCGGCAACTCATGAGATCCGTCTCCTCAAAAATCCTCGGACAAACACCATTCGGGATCACCTTCCCTGCCGCATTATCGGCGAAAACGGATCCTAAACTTAAAAATGGACGTAAAAATCCAATTTTTATCATCCTGTTTCTTGACTTTGCCGATTCAGAGGATACACTCCGGTAAAAGGCGGGGCGGAAGCGGAAGTCATTCCGAATCTGCGAAATCATCTGCCGGGTTTTATTTCCTGTGAGCGCATTTCAAACGTATATCGGTTCGGCATTTGCCAGTTATCCGGTTCGGTGGGTGGAATCCCCCGAAACCGCCCGATCAGCGTTTGCCGGAGAAAGCGAAGCCCGAACAGTCGAAAAACCCCGCGATCCTGATGCGGACAAGCCGAAATCGGCATCGGGTGATATTCTTGACATTTCTCCGCAGTATCAGCAGTCGCAACTTCTGCGGGTTTCGGAAACCGAGTCGGCGGCTGCCGAAATTGATGTTAAAAAATTTGATGTCAAAAAAGCGGATGCCGAAATTGCTGATTCCAAAGTTGCGGACAAGGCGGCAGACGGAAAACAGTTAGAATCCGAAGAATCAGAACAGTCCGAAGAATCGTTACAATCGGCAGCAAAATCGCCTTCCGGTGAAAAATTAACGCCGGAAGAGGAGCAGCAGGTTGCGGAATTGAAGGCAAGGGATCAGGAAGTCCGGGTTCATGAACAAGCCCATATTGCGGCGGGCGGTGCCTATGTAACCAGCGGTCCTTCCTATACTTACCAGACGGGACCGGACGGGAAAAAGTATGCTGTCGGCGGTGAAGTCGGCATTGATACCGGTGCGGTGAGCGGCGACCCGCAGGCAACGATTCAGAAGATGCAGGTTGTGGCGGCAGCGGCATTAGCCCCGGCAGAACCTTCCGGTCAGGATCAAAAAGTTGCGGCAGCGGCAAGGCAAGCCGTCGCTAAAGCCCGGATGGAACTTGCTGCGCAACAAAATGCGGCAGCGGTGACCGACAGCGGCGAAGAGACAAGTGAAGAAACAACCGGCAGCGGAAAAACGGAATCGTCATCGAAGACAGAAGCGTCTTCTGTTGTCAAGGCATTTGCGGCGGGAACGGCATCGGCGGTCAGTGTTTCTGCCTATAAAGCGCAATCGTCTATGCCGTTGAGTACGCCGTCTTTGAGTTCGCGGGGATTTACGGTGTTCGCGTGAGTTGTATAGGCGGATTCTAAAAACTTGCCGTGATTTTGCAGTTGTGTTCTGTACCGGCACATATAAAACCGCATAGCGCGATAAAAAAGGAAGAGAAAGCAAGGGAAAGCAAAAGCATTTTATCTGTGGTGATGAGATACTTATCTGTGATGGAATACCAAACAAAAAACATCCTGCTGTAGATGAATAGTGCCGTTATTCCGGTAAACACAAATGTTCCGGTTGTGCGTTTAACAGCACAAACAACAAAAGAAAAAAGGATTTACGCATTTGATTTCAAGGGGGGAGTGTCTCTGTCAGGGCAATGTTTGTCCGTATTCGGGCAATACGCAAAAGGACTGGCAACTGAACGGACGCTATTTGATACCAATGCAGAAAAAAGTCCAACGGCTGAATCCGGTCTTCCTCCGCCGCTTTTGGTATGGTATCATGATTGCATCTCAAAATTTTTTCTTTCAACGTTTCTCATGTTTCCCATGCGTATTTGTCTGTTTTTAATGCTTCTTTTTTCTCCGCCGCTTTTTGCGCAGCCGCTGCCCGGTACAGATTTACTGACCGCAACCGGCAACGCCGCCGAAGAAAATACCCGGAAAATCACCGCCTTTCTCAATAAAAAAATTGCCGAAAGCGAACAGCACCGGGGAAAATACTGGAACCGGAATTTCGACAGCACCGCCGCCTACGAAAAGTCCGTTGAAAAAAACCGTGAACGCTTTAAGCACATCATCGGTGTCCGCGATAAACGGAAACCGTTCGATGCACCGGAACTCTGCGGAACACTTGACGTTCCCGCTCTGATTGCTGAAACAGAAACTCACCAAATTTATACAATCCGCTGGGCAGTTTTTGAAACACTTCATGCCGAAGGGCTGCTGCTTGAACCGAAAAGCGGAGAGAGAACGTTGTCGGTCATTGCAATTCCGCCTGCCGGTATCACGCCGGAACAATTCATCGGTCTGGATAAAAGACCGGACGACCTGCCCCCCTTTATTCTCTCCGCCGGTCAACGGGGAATCGTTCCGGTGATTGTTGACCGGAACAAAGAAAAAAGAAGCGGCAAACCGCATCGGGAATTCATCTACCGCTCCGCCTTTCAACTCGGCAGACATATTATCGGTTATGAAGTGCAGGAAATCCTCGCTCTCGTTGATTGGCAGAAAAAAGATGACATGCGGAAACAGAGAGCGGACAAGACGATTATCTCGGTGCAAGGTATGGGCGAGGGCGGACTGACGGCAATGTATGCCGCCGCCGTTGATACGCGGATTGACCAAGCGGTGATAACGGGCTATTTCAATAACCGGAACAACGTTGCCGAAGAACCGATTGACCATAACGTTTTCGGTTTGCTTGACCAATTCGGCGATGCGGAAATTGCTTCGTTAATAGCACCGCGTGACATCATCATTGCCGATTGCCCGCCGGCAGCGGAATTGATTCTGAATACCGAAAACAAAAGTGCGCCGGGGAAAATTGTCTGGCCGGAAACCGAAAGCACTTTGCAGGAAATGAAACGGGCAAAGAATATGCTTGCACCGTTGCAGCCGGAGAAAGGATTTTGCTTTGCGTTTGTTCCAGCAAAGGAATTCCGCGAAAAGCCGCAAATGGTTTTTTCGTTTGTGTCTGAAAAGCGTCCGAATCCGGCGGAGCGGATGCAGCGGATTGTTGACGGGATGAACCGTCACACGCAGGACTTGCTGAATCGGGCGGAGTTGACGCGGCGGGCATTCTGGAAACCGTTAGACGATATTCAAGATGCCGAATCGCCGGAGTTTGCCGAAAAATGGGAATGGTACCGGAATTATTTTGCCAAAGAGCAAATCGGTCAATTTGATGACCCGCTTGCCGCTCCGAAACCGAGAACCCGCAAGAAAGAGGAAACGGATAAGTACACGATGTATGAAACCGAACTGGACGTATTTGACCGGCAACATGGGGGCGGCATTACGGTTTCTGGTTTGCTGCTGATTCCGAAAGGAATGAAAGAAGGCGAAAAGCGTCCGGTTGTTGTCTGCCAGCACGGATTGGAAGGAACGCCGGAGGCAACGTTGCGGGGCGGTGCAGCCCCTTACAGCGGTTTTACAACGGCACTCTGCGAGCGGGGTTATATCACGTTTGCGCCGCAGGGAATTTTTACCGGCGGCGATAAATTCCGGTACAATCAGCGGCAACTGAACGTACTTGGCAAGACGTTGTTTTCAATAATGGTGCCGCAGCATCAGCAACTTGTGAATTGGCTCGGCACGCTTCCGTTTGTTGACAAGGATAAAATAGCGTTTTACGGTTTGTCATACGGCGGGAAAACGGCGATGCGAGTACCGCCGCTGGTGAAGAATTACTGCCTGTCGATTTGCTCTGCCGACTTTAATGCGTGGAATGTTAAAAATGCTTCGACGGTGTATCCGTTCAGTTATGTTTGGAGCGGCGAGTACGAAATTTTTGAATTCGACTTGGCGAATACTTTTGATTACTCTGATATGGCGCGTTTGATTGCGCCGCGTCCGTTTATGGTGGAGCGTGGTTATCATGACGGAGTGGGCTGGGACGAGTTTGTGGCCTTTGAGTATGCGAAAGTATTTGACTACTATGCTTACCGGCTGAAAAAACCGGAACGGACGGCAATCCACTTTTTCAACGGCAAACACAAAATCAACGGAGAAGAAACGTATCCATGGCTGGATAAAATGCTGTTGAAATAAGATGACAAAGCAGCAGTATTGCCGCCAACAGCGGGCGATACGGAAACCTTTGCCGTTTATTATTTTTGATTTTACGTGAACTTCCCGTAGACGTTTCCGGCGTTTCCCGCCGGAAACTGCCGCTTGTTTCCCTGCTACACGTTTCCTGCACTGCAACGCTTTCGTGGTTCCGATACGGGGAAATGGTAACATGGATTACATTTTTTGTTGTATAATGACGTTGCGGAATCAAAACCGGAAATCAAAATAATGACAATGACTTTGCGAAAAGGCAATATCGGCTTTTCTCTGTTATCAACAGAGGGGGATTCTCGCTGCGGTATTATTCATTTTTATTACCGCAGTGATTTCGGATTTGCTGTCCTAATTCGGAACATTGCTTGAGCAGTTTGCTTAACTGCTCGGCTTGAGCGTAAAGTTGTTTCGCTTTCGGCGTATCGCAGGTATGCGGAAAGCCGGCGGTAACCCGATTTGCACCGGTTCCGGCATCGGCACCGATTTGGTTCACTCTTTGCCCCCATTGTGCTAACAGTTGGGCATCTTGTTGTAATGACATATTAATCTCCTGTAAAAGTATCTATCTTTTCTCTTTTTCTGTTTTCCTCTGTTCCGTGGGACACTTGTTCCATTGCTTTCTGAATTGCTTTCTGCGACGTTTCCGTTACCATGTTAAACCAATATGCCGTTCCGGTTTCATTCACCGATTACGACAGATGAATTTATTTTTTTGATTTCAATTTTTAACACATCGGTTTCAGGCGTAGCATATTCGTTTTTTTGCCGCAGGTTTATAACCCATACTTTTGCCCGATAGTTGTCTTTATTGCGCACAAGTTCTCTGATGTTTTCGGTATTGCCGCTGATGACAAATTTGTCTTTGTTATACAAAACACTGCCGCCTGATTTTGATTTTTCGTGATAGTATTCAGACATTACTTTTTTTCTTACATTCGGCGAATAACGAAACAGCGTTGGCAAATTTTACGGTTTTTTGTTCCAGTATCCGGCGTTTTTCGTCTATATCGGCAACGTCTAACGGTGTTTTACCGTTGTTGTCCTTTGCATTAATATTTGCGCCGTTGTAGTTGACGAAATATTTTAGAACTTCAACATTAGGGTTATGTGATGCTGCATAATGCAGCGGAGTCCCGCCTTGCTCTGTGCGGTCATGCCTCTGAATGGTATTAGGTAGTGTTGCCACAGTTCTTGCCATATTTTATTTATAAATTTATATTTCGTAATGCAATGGACACACGCACACTACGAACAGATAAAACATTTGCTTCCGAAGCAGCGGGGTAATG